>JAUXBW010000096.1 GCA_030619185.1 Methyloprofundus sp. | reverse complement strand
CTGGTTGCGACCGTAGCCGGCTATGTACCTATTTCTACGCCTTGAAGGCAAACAAAAATCCTGTGCAATATGGGTAGGTTATTTATTGCGCGTTACCTTATATTAAATAATAGTTGCAACATGCAATATAGTTTTATTATGATAATCTAATTTTTTTCCTTCATTGAAAAAAGGAAATTACACAGGTGAACAATCAACTACCACGCTTATAAAACGTGGTTTAAATTCGGCCTAAAAGGGCGTCTTCAGCAAAAGGTCTGGCTGAATATTTGAAATCAAAATGGTCGGTCTCAATTGAATATTGTTTGTTGCAATGTCTACTTATGGCCATAACCAGCTATTCGATATTACGATTAAATCAGGGCAAATACTTAAGAGATCAACACAACTCAGAGTAGCTTGGCCAATTTTGCTAGTCTTTTTGTCTGTCTTCTGCATAGTATTAAAAGTTAGGCAATATCGTTAAGTTACTCTTCCCAGGTTCGACCATCTCTAGCTAGCATTTCGTCGGATGCAATAGGTCCCCAGCTGCCAGCGGGATAGTCTTGCGCTTCTTCATGGGTGGCTTTCCATGCATCCTGAATAGAATCAATCCAGGACCAGGCTTGCTCAATTTCTTCACGGCTAATAAATAGGGTCGGATTTCCGCGCATCGCTTCCAGAACTAATTTTTCATACCCTCCAAAAAGTCGGCTATTTTTAAAGGTTTCTGAAAAACTTAAATCCAGTTTGGTTTTTTGCAGTTTAATATTTTCATCGATACCGGGAATCTTGTTCAGCATTTGAATTTCTATGCCTTCATTCGGTTGTAAGTGAATAATTAATTTGTTCGCGGGTAAGTTTTTAAAGCTTTCAGTGAAGATATTATGGGGTATTTGTTTAAAGTTGATAACAATTTCGGTGCGCTTGTACTTCATGCATTTTCCCGTGCGTAAATAAAAAGGGACTCCTGCCCAGCGCCAGTTATCAATATCTACCCTTAAAGCCACAAAACTTTCGGTAGTGCTGATAGTATTTGCCCCTTCTTCTTCCAGGTAACCTGGAACAGCGATGTCTTTCTGAACGCCATTAGTATATTGACCACGTACCGTATTGCTAAGGACATTTTCTGCGGTAATAGGGCGCAATGCATTGAGGACTTTTATTTTTTCATTATGAATACTTTGAGCTTCCAGGTTAACCGGCGGCTCCATTGCAACAAAGGTTAAAATTTGCAATAAATGGTTTTGTACCATATCGCGTAATTGACCTGTCTGGTCGAAATACTCCCAGCGACCTTCAATACCCACCTCTTCGGCGACAGTGATCTGTACTGAGTCAATCGTATTATGATCCCAGTTAGTGGTGAAGATAGAATTGGCAAAGCGTAAGGCGAGAAGATTTAGAACCGTTTCTTTACCCAGATAATGGTCAATACGGAAAACCTGATCATCATTAAATACGCTAGCAACGACATCATTAATTTCTTTAGAAGAGATAATATCATGCCCAATGGGCTTTTCCATCACCATGCGTGAGCTATCTGTTAATACACCTGAGTGCTTTAAGCCCTGGCAAATATACCGGAAAAGAAAGGGTGCCACGGCAAAGTAATTCACCATAACGCGCTTACTTGAATCGGTTAGTTTATTAAAAACCTTATATTCATCAGGCCTGGTTAAATCCATTTGCTGATAAGACAGGCGCGCGCAGAATTTGTTCCAGATTTGCTCTTCAACCGGATTGCCTAAAAACTCTTGCAAGCTTTTAAGCGCAATCTTAATAAAGCTCGCAGAATCTTCTGCTAACCTGTCGACTGCAATAATACGTGTATCAGGCTCAAGAAATTTTCCTTTTTCCAGACGGTATAATGAAATAATTAATTTACGCCGCGATAAATCACCTAGGCCACCATAAATCACCAAATCGCAAGCTTTAAAAATCTCTTTTTGTATCGTCATTGTTTTTTATTTTTTTAAGTGACGTTATATTTTGCTATTCAGAACATAACATTATAAAGCCAGGAATGGATGAATCTAACCATAAAATAGAGTATAGTATTCATATTGTTAAAAGTAAATATCGTGCGGGGTGGTGAAAAAATCAAATTTGTTCCATGTAAGGGCAGTGCTTTTTGTACGGAAACAGGGACGCATTGTGAAGGTTGTGGTAGGTCTCATGAGGAAATTGCGGAAACCAAAAGCCTGGTTGCTGGCCTAGTTGAGTTTGTGCAAAAACAGGATTATGACAATCCCGAAGATTTTGCCCAGTTTATCAGTGGCTCGTTGGTTAAAAAATGTATGAAAATATAAACCTAACGATGTTTACATGTAGTGGATGAAAAACACACTATTTACAAAACAGTTTGTTTTAGATAATATTTATGGCTGAAGTCCTCAGAAAACACCGTGGGGATAGCTACTTTTATAATATGAAAGAGGAAAGAAGATAATGCAAGTAACTTCAGATATGTTGGCCGAGTTCATTAAAGCCGCGAGTGATACCATGGAAGTACACGATAAGGAAGTCACCGAGCTGGATAAGACCCTGGGTGATGGTGATCATGTTATTAACATTCGCCGTGGACTTGGTTTTCTAATGGAGCAAAGTGATGAAATTAGCCAGTTAGAATGGGCCGATGCCTGGAAAAAAATGGGTATGACCTGCATGAGTAAAATCGGCGGTGCTTCAGGCTCTTTAATTGGTACTTTTTTTGTCGCCATGGGCAAAGACGCAGCAGGAAAAACAGTGGATCCAGTTGCTTTTGCTGAAGCCTATAATGCAGCAGTAGAAGCAATGAAAGCGCGCGGCAAATCAGATGCGGGCGAAAAAACCATGCTGGATACATTAATTCCTGTGGCTAACTATTTCAATGAAAATTGTGGCAAGCTGGAATATCCAGAGTTATTAGCAGGACTTAAAGAAACAGCGATACAAGGTATGGAGTCTACTCGCGCCATGCACGCAACAAAAGGCCGTTCTTCATTCTTAGGTGAGCGTAGTGTGGGGCATATTGATGCAGGTGCTAGAAGTACGCAATTAATGATTTGTGCGATTGCGGAAAAAATAGAAGCTAAATTATAAGATTCTAGCTTTTATTTGGCCGGTTATATTTGTTTGTTGCCAGTTGCCTAACACATAGTGATGTGAATGATAGGCGGGTGGAAGTGTTGAAAAAGGTGGGCAATGCCCGCCTTTTTTTGTTTGTATAATATAGATAAATTCTGTTCTGCTTCTCTTGAAGCCTCTATATGACACTATTGAACAAGAAAAAATGAAATTTAAAATTATCCGTAATATATTTGTTTTTTTATTATTTCTTGGTTTGATTCTTATTATTGGTGCAACTTTGTTTGTGTCTAAAGGGGGACTTTTAGAGCAATGGGAATGGGTGGTTTATGGTTGTAGTTTTGTAGTTTTTGTTAGCAGTGTTTTTATTATATTCTTTGCCAAAAAAAGTAGTGAGAGCCTGAAATTAGATTACCGTGAAAGAGAAATAGGCGAAGCGGAAGAAATATTTCAGCAAGCGCAAAAAGAGTATGAGGAAAGATTAGCTTTATTGGCGCAACGGGAAAAAGAGGTTAAACAGAAGTTATTGCAATACCAGCAGTATATTGAATTTCCTGATGAACAGCAATGGCATAATCAGGAAAATAATGACAATTTCGATGCTGAGGTTGCGCAGTTGTTACATGATAAAGCAAAGGTTATTTTCGACAATATTGCCGGTAAAAAATATATCGAAAATAACTCGTTCAAGCATGAGTTATTATTGGAAGAATTTGTCGATTTGATTGATTCAGTTGCCCGCATCCATCACCCCGATTCAGAAAACCCGATATTGGAAACCAGTATCGAAAACCTACTTCGATCACTCAATAGACTCTCCATGCAATTGCTGGTTTATATTGATAGTTTTCCTATCAATATAAAAGAATACAACCTGAGAACAACCTACTCATATATTCAACAATCAGTTACTGTTTACGGTTACTATAAAAAAGCCGAACCATTCTTAAGCTTTGCTACGCCAGTGCTACGGATTGGTATGGCGGCTAATCCTGTTATCGGAATTGCTCAAACAGTAGCCATTGAAGCGGGCAAGCAAGTCGCAAAAAAAGGATCAGAGAAGTATGCTTTAAACTTATTACACGATGTGATAGAAATTATTGGCGAGCAGGCGACTTCAATTTTTGGGGATGAGTCTTTTCGTTACCGTTGTAAGCACTGGATTTATGCTGTAGAACTGACAGAAATAATTTACCATTTTTCGCCTGTTCAACCGGCTGCCCTGGCAAAAGCTCTGAAAATTGTCACTGCCTTATCCATGCGCAGTGAATATGACCGAATATTTATTTATCACTGTATGGCTCAGGGGAAAAGTGCTCAGCCAGAAAGGTTTGAGCAGGGTTCTTTTAGCCAGGAAGATAAGCAGGAAATAGTAAATAAGTTGAGTGACTTTGTTGAAAACACAGTTATTCAAGATGAATATGAGCAAGCAGAAAAAAGACTTATTGCATGGCGTAGAAAGATCGAATTACGGTTTGGTATGGAAATTCAGTTAAATAGTGATAAAAGTGGCTCTGATTATTTAAGAAAAACCCTTTGGTCTAGCTCCCCGGAAAAGAAAATAAAACCATTTTTAGCACGCTATATATTAAGCATAATGGAGCAAGGTGAAACGCCTCAGTTTATTTATACGGATATTTATTTTGCGGAACCCCTAAAGGCTGAGACCTCAATAATGGCATTAGAGAATTGCCGATTATGGCTCATTGGATCTAATCAACGATTTATATTGCTTGCAGTTAATAAGAAAGATGAAATTGTTCTGGTTTGGGAATATACCGAAGGGCAGGAAGAGCAATTATTATTAGAGCGCGTTAGTCGCGTTGTGGCAGATGATTGTAGAATGTCTGGCGGTGTGTGGCAGAAGGCGGTCGATACAGAGAAAAAGCCGGAATTTATTATAGCAGGGAGAAATATAGGTAGTTACGAAAATTATTTTCAGGTCTTAGATGGCTTTAGAAGGATTTTGTCTTGAATGTGAAGGAAGCGGGGTCTTTAGTTCCGCAGGGTGTGGGGCTAAAGAGAGTGTGAAAGTGTTCAGTATAATCCCCCTCTTTATCAAGGAGGGGCTAGGGGAGGTTTGATATTAATCTAAATAATATCAATGACCTATTTTTGATAGATCCCCCCTCAATCCCCCCTTCTCAAGGGGGGAGGCTAAAGCAACAATACTTTCACAGTCTCTAAAGACCCCGCTTCCAGATTTAGCTATAAAACAGATAATCTTAGCTTAGCTGGTAGCTTAGCAACCCCAACGTAGGTTAGCTGTATGTACAGGCGCATCCCATAATGCGATAAGCTCATCATCTAATAAAGTTACTGTGATAGAAATACCCGCCATATCTAACGCAGTCGTATAATCACCCACTAAAGAACGTTCAATAACAACGCCGCGCTCTTCCCAGTATTGACAAGCTTCATCAAAGATTAGGTACTGTTCCATTGGCGGAGTCGCACCTAAGCCATTCACATGTAGCAATATTCTCTGACCTTTTTGTGGCTTTAAGTCATCTTCAATTTTTTTACAAATGATGGCAACAATTTCTTTTGCTGTACCCATTTTCATGGTTTCTATACCACGTTCACCGTGGATACCAACACCCATTTCCATTTCATCTTCTGCAAGTTCAAAGGTAGGTTCACCTAAAGCAGGGATAGTACAGCTAGTTAATGCTACGCCCATAGATGCAGTGGTATCTGCAACGCGATCACCGATGGCTTTACAGGTAGCCAGGTCTGCGCCGTTTTCTGCTGCGGCACCGATCATTTTTTCAACAATTAATGTGCCTGCAACGCCACGACGACCAATGGGGTGATCTTTTGGCAGGGACACATCATCAGCAACAATAACTGATGCAGATTCGCAGTCGGCCATTTCAGCACCGATTTCAAAGTTCATAATATCGCCGGCATAGTTTTTGACAACAAATATGACCCCCGCTCCGTTATTAACTTCTTCTGCGGCCATCATCATTTGATCTGGTGTAGGAGAAGTAAAAGTTTGTCCCGGACATGCAGCATCTAACATACCTTTACCGACAAAGCCTGCGTGTAGAGGCTCATGTCCTGCGCCACCGCCTGAAATAATGGCAACTTTATTTGCCGGAGTCGGTGCAGTGCGAGTGATAAAGCACGGGTCAGGGTTAAGCTTTAGAATATCACTATGTGCTCTGGCAACCCCTTTGATGCTCTCGTTAAACAGGCTGTCGATGGTGTTATAAAATTTTTTCATTGTTGGTTTCCTGGGATTATTGTTGTTTTCCTGAGATAAATTTTACTGCTCGCTGTTGATTATACTTCACTGATAAAAAATGTGCTTGCAAAAAGGCTGTGGTTAAAAGGGGTGTTTCAACAGGAATTGTGGACTACAGTCCGCTCTACATTTTAATGCAGTATAATAGCTGGCAAACAATAGCTTATTGGCTTTCAGAAGTATTTATGTCCTTACCTTTTTCCTTTTTTCGGCGTAGTGCGCAGCTAATTGACTCTTTAAATGAGAGTGTTGGTCGCTTGGTGTCCTGGTTGACCCTGGTCATGGTGTTAGTGACTTTTTGCATTGTTGTGTTGCGTTACTTGTTTGACCTTAGCTGGGTGATGATGCAGGAGTCTATTATTTATCTGCATGGACTAGTGTTTATGCTGGGAGTTGCGTATACGCTAAAGCATGATGGACATGTGCGTGTGGATATTATTTATCAGCGCTGTACACCAAAAGTTAAAGCGTGGATTGATTTATTAGGTACCTTATTTCTATTATTGCCCGTGGCAGGCTTTATTCTGTGGAGTAGTTGGGGGTATGTGCTGGGTTCCTGGGATATATTAGAGAGTTCTCGTAATTCAGGGGGCTTACCCTTTGTCTATTTGCTCAAAACCTGCTTATTATTAATGTCGGGCCTATTGATTTTACAAGGCTTGTCTTTGTTGATGAGTAAGATTACCTACCTATTTGCGCCAGGAATAAAGCATGGATAGTTATATGGCTTTATGGATGTTTCTGGCGGTCTTTGTGGTTTTGTTATCAGGCTATCCTGTTGCTTTTGTGCTGAGTGGAACTGCTTTGATATTTGCCTTAATCGGTTTGCAGCTAGATACCTTTGATGCTGATTTTTTAATGGCCTTACCAAATCGCCTGTATGGCATTATGGAAAATGAGGTCCTGATCGCTGTCCCTTTATTTGTTTTTATGGGAGTCATGCTAGAGCGGGCAAAGATTGCCGAGTCTTTACTGGAAGCTATGTCGGAATTATTTGCTTCTTTGCATGGTGGTCTAGGTATCGCGGTAACCATAGTGGGTATGTTAATGGCTGCCAGCACAGGGATTGTAGGGGCTACCGTGGTGACTATGGGTTTGCTTTCTCTACCGACCATGCTAAAACGCGGTTATGACCCTGCGATATCCTGCGGTATTATCTGTGCATCGGGAACTCTGGGGCAGATTATCCCTCCTTCAATCGTGCTGGTATTGCTGGGCGATGTGATATCGACAGCCTACCAGCAGGCGCAATTAGACATGGGGATTTTCGCACCAGAAACCATTTCAGTGGGTGACTTATTTGCCGGAGCCATATTGCCGGGACTATTACTGGTTGTGATGTATCTGATATATATCTTTGTGACGGCATTAGTCAATCCGGATGTAATGCCTAGGCCTGAGGTGTCACAGCGTCAGGCACAGGGTTTTTATATACGAATTTTTAAAAGCCTATTACCGCCATTAATTTTAATCTTAGCTGTATTAGGCTCAATTATCGGTGGTCTGGCAACCCCGACTGAAGCGGCTTCTGTGGGGGCTGTCGGTGCGCTATTGCTGGCATTTATCAATAAGCAACTCAGTAAAAAGGTGTTGCAGGAAGTGATGCGTAACACCACTCAAATTACCAGTATGGTGTTTATGATCCTTATCGGTGCCGCATTATTTTCTCTGGTATTTAGAGGTTTTGCAGGCGATGAACTCATAGACGAGCTACTATCAGATTTGCCGGGTGGAACTATGGGGGCGATGTTTAGTGTCATGCTGGTGATGTTTTTACTCGGCTTTGTACTAGATTTTATTGAAATCACGTTTGTGATTGTGCCGATTGTAGGGCCAGTGCTATTAGCCATGGGAATTGACCCTGTCTGGTTAGGGATTATGATTGCGCTAAATTTACAGACTTCATTTTTAACACCACCTTTTGGCTTTGCATTATTTTATTTGCGG
>JAUXBW010000185.1 GCA_030619185.1 Methyloprofundus sp. | reverse complement strand
ATTCCCGAAGTCTACCCAGTCAAGCGTGGGCACAAGCTTTATCGGGAATCTGTGCTGCTTAACCTACGAGATTCCTGCTTGTGCAGCACCTATTTGGGGGGTGGAGTAAGAAATAAATGTAATTTTCTTTTTAAATCATAGCCTAAAAACTTCAATCCATCAAAGAAACATAGGTGCTGTACTATAAGCATAGGATGACGAAGTATAGCTGAGAGTTGTGAGTAATCAGTATTTTTTTTTAGCCAATTATATTGTCAGCCAATAACACAAAATATATACTCCTGAATTCGTATAATGACTGTCAAAACCTTACTTTTAGCCTTTAAACTATGAACAAACAAAAACGTCTGGAGATATTTTCCAGACTAGCCGAAGCTATTCCAGATCCTGTTACCGAGTTGAACTATAACAGCACGTTTGAATTACTGATTGCGGTAGTTTTATCTGCACAGGCGACTGACAAGGGTGTTAATAAAGCGACTGCAATTTTGTTTTCGGTTGCCAATACGCCGCAAGCTATTTATGAGCTGGGTGAAGAGGGCTTAAAAGACTATATTAAAACCATTGGTTTATTTAATACTAAGGGCGCTAATATTATTAAACTGTGTCGAAAATTACTCGATAATTTTCAGGGTGAAGTCCCGCAAACGCGGGAGGAACTGGAATCTTTGGCGGGAGTGGGGCGCAAGACGGCCAATGTGATTTTAAATACGGCTTTTGGTCAGCCAGTGATGGCGGTGGATACGCATATTTTCAGGGTATCCAATCGTACCGCTATTGCCAAGGGTAAAAATGTTTTAGAGGTAGAAGCCAGGCTGGATAAACATGTACCGAAACAATTTAAGCTGGATGCGCATCATTTATTGATTCTGCATGGCCGTTATACCTGTATTGCTCGAAAGCCGCGTTGTGCAAGCTGTGTGATTGAGGATTTGTGTGAGTTTAAGGATAAGATTGATGTTTGATTTTATTTTGGCAATCGGTAGGGCGTGGCTTTAGCCCGCTTTTGTGCTATATCGGCGGGCTAAAGCCACGTTCTACAGTTTTTGTGTTTTATAAGGAGCATTGAATTTTAGGCAAAAAAAATGCGTCTTAACTGAATTAAGGCGCATTTGAAGAGGAGGGTAAACTCTAAATCTCGTTTGGGAGTGCATTTAAGAGTTGCATATATCATATCTAAGTTAAATGCAAATGAAAATGTGACAAATTGTCGCAGGGGTATGTTTTAAAAAAATCAAGCATTATTTTTTGAACTTAATAACATGATTTGCTGGGTTAAGGTTGATTTCATCGATAATAATTCCGGGTCGGGCATTGATAATGTAACTGGCTGCCTCTGCAACATCTTCTGCATGTAAGTGCTGACTTTGGTGGTCTCCTGGTGCAAAACTCAAAGACTTGAAAAAATCTGTTTTTACCATGCCGGGGTTAATTAAGGAGACGCGCACACTGCTTTTTGCGCATTCATCTCTGAGTGCCTGGCTAAAGCCACGGATGGCAAATTTACTGGCACAGTAAATCGAGCCTTTGCGACTTCCTGCTAATGCGGCTTCCGATCCGATAAATATCAAATCCGCTAAGGGTTTTCTTTTTAAAGCAGGTAACAAGCCTTTGGCAAGAAAGCTTTGACTGATAAAGTTGAGATTCATTAATTCCTGGATCTGGGTAAATGAAAACTCTTCCAGGCTGCCGAACTGTCCTCTTCCCGCGCTGAAAATAATACTGTCTATATCGGGATACTGTTTGCTTATCCGTTTGATATTATCAGTCAAGGTTGTTAAATCACTTAAATCACACTCCACGCTACTAAAACGAGGGTGCGCGTGGACAAATTGCTGACAGTTTCTGGACAGGCCAATAATATCATGCCCCTGGTTTAGCAGGGTAACCGCACAGGCTCGTCCTATTCCTGAACTCGCGCCAGTTACCAGGACTGTACGTTTTACAGGCTGCATGAGAAAAATTTTTCTGCGGGAATATAGTGCATAAGCTCCTTGCTACAAAAATCCATCATTTCATCTTCTAATGCAGTTTTATAAGACATCATGCCTTGCTTTGATTCCAGTGGGCTGGCAAACAGTTTTTCTTCTGGATACAGCTTATGTATTTTTTTAAAGTATTTATCTGGTAGGCGAAACACGCCTAGGCTGACTGAATGCAAAGTGTCAGGGTTGATTTCAGCAAACACAGTTTTAAATAAATTCTGGTAATGTTGCTGGTAGTTATCTTCATAGATAATCGGGTCGAATCGGAGCCCGATCGGCCAGTCTAGTTGTTGTAATTTTTTTAGTGCATCCAGGCGTTTGGAAATGAGAGGAGCTTTGTGTTCTAAAGCGCGGGCTATCTCATCCGGGGTAAAGCTAAAGGCAACGATGCAGCGTTCAAATGCAGGAGTATTCAGTAGATGGCGTACCTGGGTGCTTTTAGTACGCAGTTCCATCCATGCATTAGGGATGGAGCGGATCAGCGGTAAAAATTCCTGGGCAAAATCAGTAACGGGTTCTAAGGCGAGGCTGTCGCAATCATATCCAGAGAAAAAATGTACCGCTTCATCGGGTGTTTCGCTACAGATCCGTTGTATATCAGCAAAATAATCTTCGTAATTTACAAATAAGACATAATTTGCCGATTGGTACATGCCCTGCAGAAAACAATAGCGGCAGTCATATAGGCAGTTCAGCATATGTGAGAAGTAGTAATTATGCTGCGCACCAATACCATAATTAGGTGGTGCTTTAAGCATAAAGCCACGGTATTTTTCCGCAAGAATTAATGCGGGTTGTTGTTTTTGCAGGCGGAAATTCTGTGCTTTAGGATTAAACACTTCACCATAACGCCCACAGGTGATTGTTCGTGCTTTGGGGAAACGCGCACAAATATCTAACACGCGCGGGTGTTGCTGGATATTTTCTTCTATATAGATTGTTTCAATCATTAAAATCTTTTTTCCAGTGCTAGATTGGGCATAATTATATTTGGAATAGCCGTAGGATGTGCTGAGGAACGAAGCGCATCTTGCGGTGATTGATGCACTTCCTATCCTCAGCACATCCTGTTAATCCTCTTATAGCGGTAATTTATGAGTTAACACATTGGATGTAACCGTTCACTCCCTCCTTGAGAAAGGGAGTTAGGGGAGATTATCTAATAAAACCTCCCCTAACCCCTCCTTGCAGGAGGGGGACTGGACAGTTACTATTGGATAATTAATGTTACCTGGGTTCAACTAACAAGTTACGGTTGTTGATCATCTTTATCCAGCCATGCCATAAATATCTCATAGCCTAAAGCAAGTGTGATTGCGCCTACAAATAGACCTAAAATTCCAACCCACATCATGCCACCGATAGCACCTAGCAGGATCACCAGCATTGGAGTATCCATTCCACGCCCAAGTAGCAAGGGTTTCAGTACGCTATCACTCATACTGACTAAAATACTCCATATTGCAAATAGTATGGCTGGTGTGGTCTCCGCGACTGAGAAGACATAGAAGATAGCGGGAATAAGGACTAAAAGTGGTGGTAATTGGGCTACTGCAAGAATCATTATAAATACTGTCCAGAGCCCCCAGCCTGGTATGTCCATAATATACATACCAGTGCCACCGAGAACAGCTTGAATAACAGCTACCCCTAAAACGCCCTGTGCAACACTGCGGATGGTTGCGGTAGCGAGGTGGGTAAATTGTAAACCTTGTTCATTATCGGTCAGTCGTGAAGCTATTTTCACTGTCACCTCATAAGCTTTGCTGGTATGGGCTAAAAATATGCCAGAGATGATGATGGATAAAATAAACTGTATAACACCACTACCTATGCCGGTAGCAAAAGAAAAAAAGGTTTCACCTAGTGCTTTAATGGCAGGGATATTTTGTTTAAGCGTATCTTCGAGATTATTTGAAGCCTGACTCCAGGTTGCATAAACTTTATCTCCAATCAAAGGCCATTCAGTAACACTTTGAGAAGGGGGAGGCACCACTAATGTTCCATCACTCAGGCCCTTTGCCAGGTGCGTAGATGTTTCTATCAGCGAGCCTGAAATAAGTAGTGAAGGGGCAATTAATAAGCTTAATGCGCATAGCGTGTAGAGTGTAGCTGCCAGTTTACTGCGTCCTCCAAGGGCGAGGCTTAGTTTGTTATACAGTGGATAAATTGCAACAGCAATGATAATTCCCCAGATGACAATAATTGTAAAAGGCCGAATAATCTCAAAGCACAGGCCAACAATTATAAAAATCAAAGCAATGCGTATGACAACTTCAATCACCTTATTGGTAAATATTTTCTCTTGCTGTTCTTTTGTTAAGCTCATTATGGCACCTTGGAATAGTTAGTATGGGTCAAAATCAATGTGGTTGGGTGTAGGTTTCGCCCGCTTTTAAAAAATTACCTGATTACGTACAATTCATAACCATATTAAAAAATGTTAAAAATAACAGCATGTTAAGGCATCTAGAAATAAATAAGCGTCCAATATTTGGGCAGGATTTTTGTTTGTCATCAGTGCAGTAACAATAGGCGCATAGCTGGCTACGTAACTATTGCTACACGGCAGAAGGCGAACAAAAAGGCCCGTTAGATTGGATGATTAT
>JAUXBW010000078.1 GCA_030619185.1 Methyloprofundus sp. | reverse complement strand
GCAAAGAATAATGATGCCAGTAATACCCCGACAAAGACACCGTAAGCCAGGTTATGTGTCCAGACCACCACTATGACAGTCATTAGCATGACAACATTGGCAGAGAGTGGGTGTGATTTTAAATGGATGATGGAATCCCAGCTAAAGGTTCCGATAGAAACCATAATCATTACGGCAACTAAAGCTGCCATTGGAATATAGGAAAGCCACTCGTTGAGGAAAACCACCATAATGAGTAAAAAGACACCCGCTACCAATGTGGACAATCGTCCGCGTCCGCCTGATTTTATGTTGATAACAGACTGACCGATCATGGCACAGCCGGCCATGCCGCCTAATAGGCCAGCTCCAATATTAGCGATTCCCTGTCCCTTGCATTCGCGGTTTTTATCGCTGCTAGTATCGGTTAAGTCATCAACAATCGTAGCGGTCATTAAGGACTCAAGCATACCTACGACAGCTAAAGCGGCAGCATAAGGGAAGATGATCTGTAGGGTTTCAAAAGTTAAAGGAACTTCAGGCCATAAAAAGATCGGTAGAGTATCAGGTAAGTCGCCCATATCACCTACTGTACGTATATCCAGTCCAAGATAAATTGACACAAGGGTGAGGCCAACTATGCAAACCAGAGGAGACGGAATGGATTTTCCTATCCAGGGGATATAGGGAAATAAATAAATAATACCCAGTCCTGCGGCTGTCATGGCATAAACATGCCAGCTGACATTGGTCAGTTCTGGCAGCTGAGCCATAAATATAAGAATCGCCAGAGCATTAACGAAACCGGTGACCACCGAACGTGAGACAAAGCTCATTAAGCTACCTAGCTTTATATAACCGGAAATAATCTGTAACACCCCGGTTAACAGGGTAGCGGCTAATAAGTATTGCAAGCCATGCTCTTTAACCAGAGTTACCATTAATAATGCCATGGCACCCGTAGCTGCGCTGATCATCCCTGGCCGGCCACCAATAAAGGCGGTAATGACAGCAATACAAAAAGAGGCATATAAGCCCACCTTTGGATCTACTCCGGCAATAATGGAGAATGCAATGGCTTCGGGAATAAGAGCGAGTGCAACGACTGTGCCGGCCAGGACATCGCCTTTGATGTTACCAAGCCAGTCTTGTTTTTTTGAAAGTAAGAGCATGTCTACCTTGTGAAGAATGATAAGGAGTTGTAAGGTATGTAAATTATATTAATTCCTGATGATGTATAACTCTCAGTCTTAGTGGGGTAATCATTAAGTGTCAGTGAGTTAAGGGTGGTCGTTTCCGAAGTCTACCCCAGTCAAGCGTGGGTACAAGCTTTATCGGGAATCTTTGCCTAATTCACGAGACCCCAGCTAAAAGCATGCAGGAATGACCAGGCATAGTCGGGAGAAATGAGTCATTAGATGCCAATTTAATAGTTAACTTATTATGATAACACTGCTAAATAGATTGCATGATTTAATTTTTATAATCGCTTTAGTCTGCTAAACCATTTTATTATTGTGTAGAATGTAGCCTTTATTGGCTTTTATTTATTTTCAATACAGGATCCGTATTATGAAACTCATTACTGCAATTATAAAACCATTTAAGCAAGACGATGTGCGTGAAGCATTATCGGAAATAGGGATTGCTGGCGTAACAGTTACCGAGGTAAAAGGCTTTGGGCGACAAAAAGGACATACAGAGTTATATCGAGGTGCTGAATATGTGGTTGATTTTTTACCGAAAGTAAAAATGGAAATTGCAGTCGCTGAGGACACAGTTGAGCAAGCGATTGAAGCTATTATTAATGCGGCGAATACGGGGAAAATAGGCGACGGTAAGATTTTTGTGACCGCACTGGAACAAGTGATCAGGATCCGTACAGGTGAATCAGGTGAAGAAGCGATTTAGTAGGGTACTTATGATGAATTCTTTATATTACAATAAAAAAAGCTTTTTATTTCTGCTGCTCATCTTGTTGCCAGGGATTGCAACTGCAGGCGAACTTAATCAGGCAAACACCGCATGGATTTTGACCTCAACGGCTTTAGTCCTGTTTATGACTTTGCCGGGCTTGTCCCTGTTTTATGCTGGTTTAGTACGTAGTAAAAACGTATTATCGGTGCTCATGCAATGCTTTGCTATTACTTGCCTGATTTCAATTTTGTGGTTAGCGGGTATGTATAGTTTGATCTTTACTGATGGTGGTTCAGTTCAAGCTTTTGTTGGCGGGCTTTCCAAGGCCTTTGTCCCCGATATGGGTACCGATAGTTTGACAGGCGATATTCCTGAATCTGTATTTTTTATGTTTCAAATGACTTTTGCGATTATCACACCTGCGCTTATTGTGGGTGGATTTGCCGAAAGAATGAAATTTTCTTCAATGATGTTATTTAGTGCGTTATGGGCACTGCTGGTTTATGTACCTATCTGTCATTGGGTGTGGGGCGGCGGCTGGTTAGCTGAACTAGGAGCCATGGATTTTGCGGGCGGAATTGTTATTCATATTACGGCGGGTGTATCTGCCTTGGTGACGGCACTTGTTCTTGGAAAAAGGAAAGGCTTTCCAACCACTCCCATGCCACCACATAATATGCCTATGGTGGTGACTGGAGCGGGTATGTTATGGGTCGGCTGGTTTGGCTTTAATGCGGGTAGTGCATTAACGGCTGATGGATCTGCAGGTATGGCTATGCTGGTGACACATATTAGTGCAGCAGCGGGGTCTCTCACCTGGATGGTCATTGAGTGGATACGCTTCGGTAAGCCCAGTGTTTTAGGTATTGTGACAGGAATGGTAGCGGGGCTGGGAACGATTACCCCTGCTTCCGGGTTTGTAGGCCCTGCAGGTGCATTGGCTATTGGGATAACGGCAGGTATTGTATGTTTTTACGCCGTGCAACTTGTTAAGCGTCACTTTCATATAGATGACTCCTTAGATGTCTTTCCGGTACACGGAGTCGGTGGTGTTGTCGGCACTATACTAACTGGTGTCTTTGCGGCGAAAAGCATGGGTGGGCTGGGGCTGGATGGTGTGAGTATCATGGAGCAAGTAGGAATACAGGCTATAGCAGTGGTCGTGACTATTATCTGGAGCGCTGGGTTCAGTTATATTATTTTAAAAGTTCTGGATGCTGTAATGGGTCTGCGTGTTTCTGAGGATCAGGAAGTAGAAGGTCTGGATATCGTCTTACACGAAGAAACTGGCTACCATAATTTATAACTATAGTGCCTGCTTTTTAGGTGCGTAATGACTCGTGAGAGCGCGAAGCGAAACCCATCAACTGCACGTAGAATGATGGGTTTCACTACGTGCTCTTACGAGTCGCAAGAAGATGCTCTACCCATCCTATGCGAATCTTTAAAGAAAAGTGTCAAGATTGTTAGCATAAGTATTATATGGCTTAACTGTGTTGTGCACGTGCCTAATGGAATTAAAAAACATAGAGTTACCTGATTGCTTACAACTCACAGCTATTTTAAAAACCTATAAAATAACAACCTGTTGTCATTCCCGATATCTTGTATCTAGAGTCTGTGTAGCATCTAGGAATGATGTAGTATCGCTGAAAGTAGTGGGGAAGCAGGAAGAGTTTTTATGACGGAAAACGCTGTATTCTTTGTGCTCTCAATAGCCAAGGTGTTAGACTGCCTGGGCTCACTTACATAATCGTCAGCAGATGATTATATTTACTGTCAATGTTTTATTTCGGATTTTGGGGCCTTATGGATATTAAGCTGTTAATTGAAAGATTTCGTAAACCGGTACTGATTACTGTCGGCCTGGTAGCATTTTATGCACTTGCTGGTTTTGTTTTGTTGCCTAAGTATCTGCAAAGCAAAATACCTGAACTAATAGAAACAGAAACCGGGCGAAAGGCATCACTAGAGCGTATAGAATTTAATCCATTTTTACTGGAATTAAGGGTGCAAGGTTTTGCTATGCAAGAGCAGGATTTGCAGACCTTTGTTTCTTTTAAAGAGTTTTTTACCAACGTTCAGGTGTGGTCAAGTATCAGGCACCTTGCTTTAGTGCTCGCTGATCTAAGATTAACAGAGCCTTTTGTGCGCATAGAAGAGTTAAAAGAAGGGCGCTACAATTTTAGTGACCTTTTAAGTGATGAGGTTGAAGAACAGCCGGCCGAAGAATCTGAGGGAATTTTCCCCGTCATGATTCATAAAATAGCACTTGTTGATGGGAAATTTGCAACCATTAATGCGCTTAAAGATGAGCCGATCAATAAAGTGATAGACAATATAAATTTAAGCCTGGAGCAATTTAGTACTTTACCCGAAAAAGATGCCGATTTAGGTTTTTCCATGGCACTTAATGGAGGCAGTACTCTGCAATGGCACGGTGATTTTTCTGTTAATCCAATATTTTCTGAAGGTAAGGTGAGCATAGACGGTTTACAATTTACCGATATATGGAGTTTGTTTTTACAAGATGCAATGGACTTTAAATGGGCGTCAGGCACTCAGTCTGTGGCATTTAATTATGTGCTTTCCTATCCTGACGATAAGCTTATTTTTACTTTATCGGAAGGTCTGTTAGAGACTAAAGACCTCACCTTTATTGGTAAAGAAGACCCCGCTGAGTTTCTAACAATTCCCAGCTTGATTATGAGCGGGCTCAATTTTGATTTAAATAAGCAGGTCGTAGATATAGAAAAAATTACAGCCACAGGAGCTGATTTTAAACTATGGTATGAGCCCTCAGGCGAGTTAAATTACCAGGCAGCTTTTATTGGTAATGAAAGTGAATTACATGAAGAAATAAAAAAAGGGGTACAGGAGCAGTTAGAAGAAGAGTTGCCCTGGATTATCAATATTCATGATATTGCTCTTAACACTGCAACAATTAACTACAGTGATAAACGCAATAAAGAGCCTGTGTTACTCAATGTTAAGGCTTTGGATCTGGGCATAAAGAATGCGAGTTTGTCCGTTGCTGAAGTACTGCAATTAACTGCAAATCAAGGCTATTTAAATCTTCATGAGCTTATTTTAAAAACTCCAAAAGAGGGTGAGCTTATAAAAGTACCTGAGGTCAAAATCAGCGAAATAGGTTTAAACCTGCTGGATAAAAACGTAAAAATACAGTCAGTGAGTACGAGTGATGCGCTAATAAAATCATGGTTAGCCAAAAATGGTGAGATCAATTACCAAAGTTTATTTGCCCCGACAAATAAAGCACCCAAAGCGAAAAAAACAAGCACTAAAAAGGAAGGTACACAAGAAAGCCCCTGGCTGTTAGAGCTAGCAGAGCTCAAGGTGTCTAACTATGCAGTGCAGTTTAAAGACTATACGCCTGCCAAACCTGTTGCTATGAACCTTTCGGCGATGAATTTCACCCTGACTGATTATAATACCCGCCAGGGAACACGCTTACCAATTTCTTTTAGCTCACGATTTAATAAGCAGGGAAAAATAAAAATTTCAGGCCATTCCGTTTTGGAACCCTTTAAGGCCGATCTAGATATAGCGATAAGTCAGATAGGGATTGATAGTTTTGAGCCTTATATTAATCAAGGCGCACGGCTGAATGTTGTGGGGGGTACTTTTAATACCCAGGGTAAATTAGCAGTTTCTCAGGCTAAACAGGCAGATCTGAAGTTACAGTATAAGGGACAAATTGATATTAAAAAGTTGCATACTCGTGACAAGGTTTTAAGGCAGGATTTTCTGAAATGGCAGCAATTGACTTTGGCGGGTCTGGACTTTAATTTACAGCCGGGCAAATTAAGAATCAAATCGATTAATTTGGTTAAACCCTACGCAAGAGTTACTATCAAGGAAGATAATACAACCAATATAGCGGACATTATTGTTGCTGAGAAATCAACAAAGAAGGCGAAGCCAAAGCCAAAGAAAAAAGAAAAAACAGCTAGCCCGTTTGTTTATAAGATCGATAGTTTTAAGATTTCAAAAGGCGAGTCTGACTTTGCTGATTATTCACTTATATTACCTTTCGTCGTGCACATGAATGACTTAAAAGGGGGTGTAAAAAATATTTCCTCAAACCCAAAAGCGACAACAAAGGTTGATTTAAAGGGTAAAGCGTTTGATTTATCACCCGTTAAGATACAAGGTGAGTTTGATGCCAAGTTAGATAATTTGGATGTGGCGATGAGTTTTAAGAGGTTTCCTCTCCCTTTTCTATCTCCTTATATGGTTGAGTTTTCTGGAGATAAGATCGAGAAGGGTAAAATGTCACTGGATTTGAGGTATAAGATCAACGGCAAACAACTGACAGCAAGCAATGACCTGGTGATTGATCAATTTGAGTTAGGCGATAAAGTGGAAAATCCGGATGCGGTCAATTTGCCGATAGGTTTAGCAGCTATCTTACTCAGAGATAAAGATGGCAGAATTACTATTAATATGCCGCTAAAAGGTAATACGGATGACCCGGAATTTAGTGTGGCTGGGTTAGTGTTCGATGTGTTTGTTAATCTTTTAGTAAAAGTAGCGGCTTCCCCCTTTACTGCAATAGGTTCATTCTTAAACAGTGATGCTGACTTTAGTGTGGTCACCTTCGCAGCTGGAGATGCTGAAATCAACGTTGAACAGGCTAAGAAGCTAGATGAACTGGCATCGGCTCTGGCTCAAAAAAGTGAGCTAAGTCTTGATGTAAGAGGGATGGCCTATACAAATCAGGACTGGCCAGCGATGAAAGATACCGCTTTAAGAGATCAGTTAAAGCAGATATACGCGGATGAATTAAAAAAAGCGGGCAAAGAAAAGCGGGCTGAATATATAAAATTAGATGAAGAAGAGTACCAGCGCTTGCTTGCTGATTTATTTATCAAGACATTTCCTGACTTAGCGAAGCGTTCTATTTTTGGTACACCCAAGTTGATTGATCCTGAAATGGGGGAATTCTATGCGGTTGCTAGTGAAAAGTTAAAGGCTAAAATTAAGCCGGATAATAATAAGCTTACCTTGTTAGCATTGACTCGGGGTAGAAATACGGCTCGTCATATAGTTCAGCAAGGAGGAATTGAGCAGTCACGTATCTTTGTGCTGGATGGTAAAGTACAAGAGAATGCAGAAAATAATGAGCTAAATACTGAGTTGTCTTTGAAAGCGCAGTAAAGACAGGAGTAAAAAAGCTTCCTGATTACCCGCAGCTAAGCTTCGTCATTCCTGCATGCTTTTAGCAGGAATCTAAGCACGGATTCCCGATAAAAGACTTCGGGAATGACGCATTTTTTAACTGAAGCTTATGGTTTTTTCTACTATGGCTGTGAATTGTACCTAATCAGGATTTTTATTGATTAGCCAGGCCGTGTTTTTGTATGCGATATAGCAATGTATCTCTTGATAGTCCTAATAAACGAGCTGATTTGGCGCGATTACCGTTAGTACGGAGTAAAGCCTGATGGATAAGGTCAGCTTCTAGTTTATTGAGGTTAATACCGACCTCAGGCAAGGCAAAGTCCTGATTATCTGAGCTCGTTGTTTCAGTAGCAAAAAAATCATGTGGGAAGTTTTCAGCCTCTATTACCTGTCCGGATAACAGGATTGATGTGCGTTCGCATAAGTTGCGTAATTCCCTGACATTTCCGGGCCAGTCATAATTTTGCAGGATTTTTATCGCTTGTTTACTGAATTTGGGTGCTGATCTTGAATGTTCCTTGGCAAAGTGTGCATTAAAGTGTTTGATTAAATGCTCAATATCTTCGATTCTTTCTTTTAGTGCGGGTATTTCTAAGGGGATAACATTCAGGCGGAAATACAGATCTTCCCGGAATTTCCCCTCGGCAATTTGTTTTTGTAAATCACTGTTGGTTGCCGATATAATGCGTACATCTACAGTATAGGGCACTGTAGCACCCACGGCCAGACATTCACCACTTTCTAAAAAACGTAATAACTTCGCCTGTATAGAGGTGGGTAGAGAGTTTATTTCATCAAGAAATAGGGTGCCTCCATCTGCCGCTTGAAAAATCCCCTTTTTATCAATAATTGCCCCTGTAAAAGAGCCTTTTTTATGGCCAAATAATTCGGATTCGATCAGTGATTCGGGTAATGCAGCGCAATTCAGGGTAATAAAAGCTTTGTCTGCACGTTGGCTATCCTTTTGAATGGCCCTGGCCAAAACCTCTTTACCTGTTCCTGTTTCGCCTTTAATCAATACGGTCACATCGGTTGCAGCAACCATTCGTGCGCTACGCAGCACATTATCAAAGATCGGGGTATGGCTGATGATTTTTTTAAAATGACTCATACGCTAAGGATCGCTACTAATACTAGCAACATACCGACAATCTGCTTGGTCGTTTGTAAACTGGATAAGCGGGTAATAAAAGTACTGACCATGCCTGTGCCCATGACAGCGGGTAGGGTGCCGAGGCCAAAGGCTAACATCGAAAGTGTACTGATAGTGATATCCCCAGAGGTTGCAGCCAAAGCAAGAGCAGTATAAACCAGACCACAAGGGATCCAGCCCCAGACCATACCAAAGAGAAATGCTTGTTGTAAGCTGGTAACTGGAATAAGTTTTCTACCATAAGGTTCTATGGCTTTCCAGAAATGTGACCCTGTTTTTTCTATATAAGCAAAGGCAGGAAACCAGCCTGCGATATAGAACCCGGCTCCGGTGATAATGAGAGCAGAAATAATCTGTAACAGTCTGTGACTATGTGCCTCACCTAAAGGCAAGGTGAGTACTGATTCAATGAGCCCTATAATTAATCCTGCCAGCATATAGCTAAAAATACGTCCGAAATTATAGCTAAATATAAAAGTGAACATTTTAGATTTATTTTGGCGAATTTCTGGCTTTAAACTAAACGACAAAGTGCCAATAATAGAGCCACACATAGATACGCAGTGTAGACTGCTGAATAAACCTATAAAAAAGGCAATAAAAATAGGTGAACTAATGAGTTGATTGATTTCCATAAGCGGTATAGTAGCATATAGCGTTTAAACAGGCATAGAGGCTATTTTAAAATTAGTAATAGTATGGTATATGGCGTATTAACCAAGTTAAATAACATAGTTTTATTTATCTGTTTAATCGTTATCATTACATTGATGATATGGTATAAAGTATTAGGATTAGGAACGAGAATTCAATCATACCCGAGTCTAGCTTGTCTT
>JAUXBW010000077.1 GCA_030619185.1 Methyloprofundus sp. | reverse complement strand
GCTAACAGTGCCACAGCTTATTAACCAATCAAACCATCAACTGGCGAAGAGGCTGAAGCAAAACGCTTTCTGGGCATACGCCCAGCGAGAAAAGCTTCACGTCCTGCCTGTATCCCTTTTTTCATCGCTGATGCCATTAAAATAGGATTCTGGGCTACCGCAATCGCTGTATTCATTAACACGCCATCACAACCTAACTCCATTGCAACGGCCGCATCTGATGCAGTACCTACCCCTGCATCCACTAAAATCGGCACATTGGCATTTTCCACAATAGTCAGAATATTATAGGGATTTTGCACGCCTAAGCCTGAGCCAATGGGTGCAGCGAGTGGCATCACCGCCACGCAACCAATCTCTTCCAGGCGTTTGGCAATAATCGGATCGTCATTGGTATAAACCATCACATCAAAGCCTTCTTTAACCAGAATTTCCGCTGCGGCCAGAGTTTCGACTATCTCAGGTAACAAGGTTTTTTGATCCGCGAGGACTTCCAGTTTAACCAGTTTGTGCCCACCCAGTAGCTCACGCGCTAACCGGCAAGTTCTGACCGCATCATCTGCAGTAAAGCAGCCAGCTGTATTCGGCAAAATGGTATATTTATCAGGCGAAATAACTTCTAGTAGGTTGGGTTCATCTGGATTTTGACCAATATTTGTCCGCCTGATAGCAACCGTTACAATTTCAGCACCGCTTACCTCAATCGCCAGACGAGTTTCCTGCATATCCTTGTATTTACCCGTGCCGACTAATAAGCGCGACTTATATTGCTTGCCTGCAACCGCAAAACTATCTTCCTGTCCCCCTCCAATCGCCTGAACCACTTCCAGCTTATCCCCTGGGTTAACATTGATCTTTGCATACTGATTAAACGGTAAAATTTCCTTATTTAATTCAACAGCAATGCGTTTATTGGCCAAACCCAGCTCATCAACAATACCTGCCACCGTCATATTTTCAGCGTATTGTTTAATTTCGCCATTTACATAAACATTCATTCTTTTTGTTCCTGTTAGTTTTTTACAGTTCGTCTTTTTTGCACAGCAAGTGCCAAACCCTTCAGCAAGATCTCGGTATCAGTCCAATCTATACATCCGTCAGTCACACTTTGCCCATAAACCAGTGCCTTTCCTGGCACGATATCTTGTCTCCCTGACTTTAAATGACTCTCAATCATAACTCCCATAATACGCTGATCGCCACCTGCTACCTGTTCAGCAACATCATCGGCAACTAATAACTGTCGCTGACATTGCTTTAAACTATTAGCATGACTTAAATCAATCATAATATTAGCTTTTAATTCAGCCTTTTGCATACTAAGAGCGACCTTATCGACACTCACTGCATCATAATTAGGCCCATCACTACCCCCCCGCAAAATAATATGCGCATCTTCATTTCCTGTTGTGGAAAAAATAGCCGAATGCCCGGCACTGGTCACGGACAAAAAATGATGGGGTTGCATCGCTGCTTTAATCGCATCATTGGCAATAGCAATAGTACCATCCGTTGCGTTTTTAAAGCCGACAGGGCATGACAAACCAGATGCCAGCTCTCTATGACACTGACTCTCGGTCGTTCTTGCGCCTATCGCGCCCCAGGCAATTAAATCTGAAATATATTGCGGGGTAATTAAATCCAGATACTCTGTTGCTGCCGGCACACCCAAGGTATTAAGATCTAATAATAACCTACGGGCAACACGCAATCCTTTATTAATATTAAAGCTATCATCTAAATCAGGGTCATTAATCAAGCCTTTCCAGCCTACGGTCGTACGTGGCTTTTCAAAGTAAACGCGCATAATAATATGCAGGTCTTGCTCTAATTCGTCTTTAAGTACCTTTAGCTTCTGCGCATACTCTAGTGCTGCCTTGGTATCGTGTATCGAACACGGCCCGACAACCACGACCAGACGATCATCCTGTCCGGTTAAAATATCATGCACCGCGGCGCGTGCCACAGTCGTTGTTTTAGCGGCTACCTCAGTTATCGCAAGTTCTTCATGAGCCTGCACAGGTGCCATAACCTCTTTGGTCTCACGGATTCTTAAATTATCTGTATTAAATTGACTTTGCATGGACTATACGAAAAACGATTATCACTATTAAATTAATTAACAGATTATTTTAACACATAAACATAGCAATAAATAAGCCTGCCTTTTCAAACGAGAAAAGCTATAATCACCCTAAAAACAATAATGCATGGGGCACAACCGTTGGCTGGCTAAAGCCGCGCCCTACCTGTCCTGTTTATGTGCAGCATTTTTTTCGAACTACACCAGGTGTCGCCTGGCCTCCCAACAACCACTGAGGCAAAACATGCAACATACTCAAAACCTGGTACATGATGCTGGACTTGGTTTACGCCGTTCATTTATTGATCAAGCACTAGCAACCCCGCTAACAAATGTCAGTTTTTATGAAGTTGCCCCCGAAAACTGGATGACACTGGGCGGAAAGCTCGGCAAGCAATTCAGAGCCATGACCGAACGCTATCCCTTTATCTGCCATGGCTTATCCCTGTCCATCGGCAGCACAGACCCACTAGACGAAGCGTTCGTCAAAAACTTAAAAAGCTTTATGGGTGCACATAAAATCAAATTTTATAGCGAACACCTCAGCTACTGCAGTCATAATGGACATCTCTACGATTTAATGCCCATCCCCTTTACAGAGGAGGCAGTACAGCATGTTGCCAAGCGCATACAGCGCGTACAAGATATTCTGGAACAAAAAATTGCCATTGAAAACGTCTCCTACTACGCCGCTCCCGGTCAGGAAATGACTGAAATTGATTTTTTCAATGCGGTAGTCTCAGAAGCAGACTGCGATGTACTTTTAGATATAAACAATATCTATGTTAACAGCACTAACCATGGCTACGATGCCGAACGATTTTTACAAGCCATCCCTGCACAACGCATTAGTTATGCACATATTGCAGGGCACTATGTAGAAGCCGATGATTTCCTGGTGGATACTCATGGAGCAGAAGTGATAGACCCTGTATGGAAATTACTGGGTAAAGCCTACGAACTATACGGTGTATTTCCCACCTTACTGGAAAGAGACTTTAATATTCCCAGCGTTGCCGAACTACAACGCGAAGTAAATACCATTCAAAGCATACAAAACGCATGGCGCGCGCATAATGACCAACTCTCCGCATAAAATCGACTTTAGGGTCAAACAAGCTGAATTTTCTGCTTATATCCGCAACCCTGCCGAGCATCAATGCCCTGAAGATGTACGCCCCGAACGTATGCAGATGTATCGTGAGCTTTTTTTTAATAATGTAGAAAGTTTCTTATCCAGTAATTTCCCTGTATTACGTAAAATTTTAAGTGCTACTCAGTGGCAACAACTTGCCCAGGAATTTTTTGCCAACCATCCCTGCACATCTCCTTATTTTTCCGAGATTCCTGAAGAATTTATCGTTTACCTGCAAAATGAAAGAATCGCTAACCCGGAAGATTACCCCTTTATGCTAGAACTTGCGCATTACGAATGGGTAGAAATGGCACTTTCCATTGCTCAGGAGGACACGCCATCAGCACAACCCCAGCAAATAACTGATTCACAACAAACACTTAGCTTATCACCCCTGGCCTGGATATTAGCTTATCAATTCCCTGTGCATAAAATATCTCCAGCCTACCTGCCTGCCCAAATACCTGAACAACCCACCTATCTTGTGGTCTACCGCGACACAGAAGATGAAGTCAAATTTATTGAGCTTGCGCCGATGAGCTTTTATCTATTACAGACCCTACAAAAGCAACAATCACTGAGCATAGCCAACTGCTTGTCAACAGTACTTCCTGACGGCTCTTCCGAAGCATTTAAAAAATCAGCAACACAGGCATTGCAGCAGTTTATTGATAAGCAGCTTATCTTTATAAGGTGATCCAGCACTATTTGATATATTTCTGACAATCACCTTACAGCCTCCCAGACAGGTAGTAATAAATGATTACAATACTGCTCAAACGCACTATTTAACAAGCTTTCAACGTTTTCCTGATTTTTATAAAGTAGCTGTAATTCGGGCTCATAAGCTTGCTCTATAGCATGTCTTAAAGCTTCCTGAGCTTTGACTATGGCTGGAACAGCGCTACGACTATTAGGTTTATTTAAAGCCTGTTGCTGTTTTATATAAGCAAAAGCCGCTTCGGTAAAAAATGCATCCGGTTTGCTTTGCCCCTGTTGATACAAGTCCAGAAACTGCTCTAGCTCATCCCCTCTAACATGCTCGGGTAGAAAGCTAATATAGTCATCTAGACTGATAAGATGCATCGTTTGCGCGCCATGCCGATTGAGTATTAAATGCTGCAGCCAGGCGACCATAAAATCTTTGCCCTTTAATGGCGAATAACGATAAATTAAACTCGCCTCACTGTACTGGTGTGCAATAGTGCCGACTAGGCGCACAGAGCCAACACTTAAATCTACCGCTACCGGATCGATACTAAGCCCTGCCTTTTTCGATGCAATTTTCTCAACAAATTTTTCTATTTCCTGTTCTTGTGCATTAAAGGCAATTGCGCCTAATTCACCTGAAATCCACCGTCCCTGAGCTTTTAGTTTAGCCAGAGATAAATTGTCCTGCCGTATTTTTGCCTCGATCCATTGATGATTTAGCAAATAACTGTCCATGCCTTCTATACTAAATGGCTCATGCTCCTGCACATCAGCTTCAATTCCGTGCAGACGAATATTCAGCCTTTGCTGTAAAAAACATTTTTGCGGGTGACGATAAAAGCGCAACAGGTCTTGTATTTCGATTATTTCCTGCGCCTCTGCATTAATCTGCCCTTGCCACCAGGGCTTGCTTTTAGTTTCATGCTTTCTTAATGCTTGAGCTGTCGCAAAATCAGTGTTGTTATAACTAATGAGCTTTGCATCCCCGGTAAAATAACGCTGACTAAAGCTTTGTAAAGGATGCTTAATCACCAAATCGTTTATCTGATAATGAACCAGCATCACATCCAGTAATTCATGGATCACCACAGAAGCCGGTATCGTTTCATTCTCACTGATGGATTGGCCGATATAAGTGATAATGACTTGCTGACGTGCCGAGAGCAGGATTTCCAGGAATTGATAACGATCATCGGCACGCCGGGAGCGATCACCCGGCTGAAAATCTTTGCCTAATAAGTCAAAGGTCAGGTGATGATCTATATGTGGAAATTCACCCTCATTCATACCTAATAAGGCAATGACTTTAAACGGAATAGAGCGCATCGGTAGCATAGAGCAAAAAGTCAGTTGTCCACGTAAAAATCCATTGGAAGACTTTACCTCTTCAACCCGCTCCTCCAGCCAGGCTAAAATAACTGCTAATGGTACTGGTTGATCATGCACTGCAGAAAATTGCTCACGTAATTGCAGAAAAATTTCATTCATTTGCAACTTTTCAGCCTGTTGTGTTGCAAGCTCTATACTTTCTGCAGGGAATAATAAATCCGCATAAGCGAGTAGGTGCTCAGTCCATTCTTTTAAGCTATAACTTTTAGCCAGTTTACTACTGGCGGCGAATAACACTTGCAGGAAATCGTGTAGGCCGCCTAATGCCAGTGCCGACGAACCTTCTATTTCAGCATAAGGCAAAATTCCGGCAAAAAAATCATCGTCTGTACTAACAGCATAGCCCATTAATAGTCGGTCTAGTCCCGCTTGCCAGGTATTTTCAGGGGACTCAGGCAAGTTCAGTTGTTTTTTATGTGCTGCTGACTTTCCCCAGCGTATATGGGTATTCGCCACCCAGTGAGCGATCAACTCCACATCAGATTCAGTTAAGCCAAAACAGCGATAAACCTCAGCCTGGCTTAATAAATCCATCACCTCCTGCCAGCCAAAACGACTTTGTGTCAAACGAATAAAGCGCAGAAAAGCATCAAAAGTACTATTACTACTGCGTAAACTACGGTCGGCGATCGCATGTTGAATATCATCAAATACGCCACTGATAAACGGTGCATATTGCTGGATATCGGGAGCCATCACTACGATATCGCGTAAGTCTAACTCATGATCCATTTCTAAAGCCTGTAACAACTGACCCTTTAGCACCTCCACTTCGCGCATACGTGAATGGCAGGAATGTATACTGATAGAACTATCATTTTCAATGGCTGTTAGCGTCGTTAAGTTATTCAGCATATCATTTTGTAATTGCTGCAAATTACTGATTGACTCTGCTTCATTCGGCTCAAAACTATCCAGCTCCAATTCAAAAGCACGATCAAGTAGCATTTGCTGAAACTCTCTACCTTGTTGACCCAGACTGGCTAATAAGGGGTGTCCGTTTTCAAATTCTTCTAAATCAGCACGTTTTCTGGCGACGATATCTGCCCAAAACGCTTGTGCAGGATTGAGCAAATAGAAATGCACATCAATATGCCGAGCCAGCCCTTGAATAAACTCCATAAACAAGGGCGGCATGGTATTTAAGCCAAAAATTGAAATGCGCTCAGGCAGTTCGCTACTTAAATCACCTACTTGCAGTGCATTGAATTGTGCAATAGTTTGTAACCATAATGCACCACGATGCTGTGCGCTAGTCTGCGCAGCTATTTTCAGCCACAAGGCTTGCTGCCATTTTTCAGTATCAGTGAAATAATGTAGCTTCCCTTGTTGCCAGTCATTTAACAGGGCAGGGCGCATCATTTGGTATTGGTCAAACACCTGTGCTAAATGTGTAGCTAGTTGAAAGCGTTTTAGATCGGTATTTTCACCACTGATATATTGCTTAAGTGTTAAAAATACAGGTTCATCCAGTTCACGCAATAAACCCTCAAAGCGCCACACCATTAATTCACGCGCAAACATATCTGTCTGTACCTGCTGATTAACTTGCTGCGCCATTTGACTAAAGAATTTACCCGGAAATAAAAACTCAAAATTTGCAAACAGCTGAAATTTTGTCGCTAATTGCTGCGCCAGCCAACGCTCCATACCCTGGCTCTGAATTAAGAAAACTTCTTTAGCAAAAGGATCAGATAAAGGTGCATTGCTGATAATAGCACTGAGGTGCTCAAGCAGATTTTCCGTTTTATTGGAGCTGTGTAGGATAAACATGGCTTTCCTGATGGGAAATGATTTTAGGGATTATACAAAAAAGCAGTATGCGCGTAGCTGACTAACTGACGCTACACCGCTATAGACGGATAAAAAGACCAGCAATATTGGATGATTATTCCTGATTACCCACAACTCTCAGCTAAGCTTCGTCATCCTGCATGCTTTTAGCAGGAATCTCATAGCTTAAGCACGGATTCCCGATAAAAGACTTCGGGAATGACGTGTTTTTTAACTTACTGATGCTTATGGCTTTTTCTACTATGGCTGTGAATTGTACGTAATCAGGTAATTATTTGTTTCCATCTCCCTAAGACAGGGAGACTATGTGCTTTTCAAAGGAACTTCGCGCATGCTGACTAGGAAATGTATTTATTTTCCTAAGTCTATGCCACCCATTTTTTTCCTTGCACAGCAAAATCGATAATCAGTTCAAAAACATTATCACTTTTTTCTTTAAACAAAACCCGGTCATAGCTATCCGGTAAGTCTTCATCCAGCACTTGCTCAACCGCCGTTTTCACCTTGCGCTGGGTTTGACCATCCTTCCACCAGTCTTGCACTAACACTTTTGGGTGCTCATCTAATAAGCGTGTAATCAGGTGCTTAGCAGCCAGCTTTACTTTTTGCTCTTCGGCTTTACTCAGTTTGTCTTTTCTTAATGTATCGTAAAGCTCCTGCTCATCTTCTGTCAGCCCTTCTCGGATATGCCGTTCATCTTCATCCTGCATACCCCTGGTAAACTTCATCAGGTCTGCAAAATAGTTTTCAGTCGATGATCCACCGGCATTGTATTGGTCAATAATCTCTTGCAGCTTTTGTGCAAAATCGACTCTGGTATGGTTTTGCTCCAGCATTTGTCGCAGCTTGTCTTCTATAAAAGCACGCATCTCGGCAATTTCTATATGCTTGTACGTTGCCTCGGCAAACTCTTGTTTAAGTTTTTCAAAATCAATTTTACTCAGATCCCAGGTCTTTCCCTGCTGCACAATTTTATATTCGGCCAGATGTTCTTGAACAGCGAATTTCTCGGCGTTATCAACCACCACACTTTCATCTAAAAGCTCAGAGATTTTCTGACTAATCTCATCAATATCAGCCTGCTCAACATGCATATCAATCACGCCACGCAGATATTGAATCACAGCGATTAATGGTCGGGGAGCCTGTTTAAAAATCTCTGGCTTACAGGCTTCATACAGTGACGATACGGTATTGTCATATACATAAAACGACAGTCGCCATTCATCCAGACTCAGTAATACATCTGCATATTGCTCAAACTGAGCAATGTTTTTAAAGATGTCTTTTCCATCAACAATAGATTGCAAATTAATATCGCGCTCTATACAAAAAGCCACGGTCTGAGAAATGGCATCGTCTAACAGCCCAAACAGCTCGGACTTTTCTTTTACCGGCGGTTCTTCACTACCCTCTTCACCTTGAGCATAATCAGCCAGGGCTTTTTTCATATTGCGGAATACATTGTAATAATCAACAATCTCGCCGTTTTTCTTCTCAATATATTTGCCGCTATATCCCTTAATTTTATAAGCGGCGACTCGATTAGCCCGTGCAATGGTTTGCATCAGACTGTGATCTTTCATCGGTTTATCAAGATACATAGTCGAAACAGTCGGTGCATCAAACCCCGTTAGCCACATGGCACAGACAAACACTAGCTGCAGCGAATGTTCAGGATCTTTAAAATTATATTCAATATCATGACCATGTTGATCTAATTGCTCCAGGCGTTTGATATGTGGCTTAATATCCAGACCGGCTTTGTCGAAACGCTCTTCATCCGCTTTTGGATCACTGATAACCACCGCCATACCCACAGACTTCATGTACTCGACAATCTTTTTAAATCGCGCCTTTTCAATATCGTTACTGGAATTGTTAATCACACCGCGCAGCCGCTTAATCTCAGCCTTCCAGTGATATTGCACCTTATCGTACATTTTAACGGCGGTGAACTTATCCAGCGTCACCACCATGCCTTTGCCTAAATAACCACGGCGCGGAAAGTGATACACAATATCTTTGGCAATGGTATCCAG
>JAUXBW010000142.1 GCA_030619185.1 Methyloprofundus sp. | reverse complement strand
TTACTTTGGCAGCGGAATCGATCAGTTTTTTATAGTAGTGCGTTTCCCGGTTACTGACGCGTATTTGCTGAATGGCTTCCAGTGTCTCAGATAGAGCTTGTTGGAAAATGCCATAGGCTGAGTTTTCTTTTGCCTTTAAGATTTTAACTTTTTTTCCCAAGCTACGGGTAAAGAAGATGACGATAGGGTTTAGTAGCAAGATAAACAGACCTAACTGCCAGTGCATCCATAAGAGAATAATGCCTGTCCCTAAAATTGTCAGAGTAGCCACCAGTAGTTTACTGGTCGTGCTACCTATAAATGTATCAATGGTATCCAGATCGGTGACTAAATGGCTGATGACCGTACCGCTACCCAGGCTTTCATACTCGGCCATGGAGATATGTTTGAGGTGATTGATCTGGTTTTTGCGTATGCGAAATATAATGTCTTTAGAAATGCGACAAAACTGGCGTGACTGGATGATATTAAAAATAATCCCCAGTGATCTTAAAACAAGGCTGGTGATTAATATAACACTAATATAAAGTAGGGGTGTTTGCCAGTGTGCAGGCGCGAACTGATTGATAGTGTGGGTGGTAATGCCTGGTTTATTTAACAACACTTCATCAACCAGTAAAGGCATTAACAAGGGTACGGGTACCGTTGCCAGGGTGGCTAGAATGGCAAGTAAATGTGCGCTAATCAGTTCTTTTTTATGTTGCTTGGCAATGCTTAGGATATAAGACCAGGTATAAGGGATGGTTCTGGTGTCGTCTTGGTTTGGCACGATTGATGTGTGAATGAGTGTTTATGGGGCTTTAATACTGGATTATAGCTTTAAAAATAACCTTATGGGAATAAATTGGAAAGGGTGTATGTAGATAATGTTAAATAATTTATTGCTTTTACTTCTGTTGACTGGATCCATGCAGAGTATTGCCAGTGTACGTGAACAGCAACGTCATGATTTTTTGCAAGCCGAACAGATGATTATCGCGGGTGATGATCAAGGCTATAAAGCATTAAGTACGAGTCTGGAAACGTATCCTTTGTATTTTTATTTGCAGTATCAATGGTTAAGTTTGCATTTAGATCAAACCCGGCAAATACAACATTATTTAAGCAAGACAAGGAAGCCTATTTATACAGCTAAGTTGCGTAGGAAATGGCTAGCTTATCTTTATAAACGCGGTGAGTGGGATGTTTTTGTGGCAAATTATAAGCCGTCTAAAAGTAAGCAAATACAGTGTCGTTATTATTGGGCAGAATATCAGCGGAACTATAAGACTAAAGCTTTAAAGGCGACGCAGAAGATCTGGTTAACGGGCTCTTCTTTGCCTAAAGATTGTGATGCTTTACTTAATAAATTTACCCAGTCTTCGTTTTTAACGCAGAAATTAATTTGGCAACGATTTATGCTTGCTGCTAAAGCCCGGCAGTATAGTTTAGCGGCTTATCTACAAAAAAAACTAAGCAGCTCACAAGATCTTAATAATGCTGAAGCGTGGTTGAAGCTGATTAAAAATCCACAATTGATCTCTCAAACCGGGATTTTATCGGCTGTATCAAAATCACAGCGGGCTGATATGTTTACTTACGCGATGCGCAGACAGGTTTCTGCAGATGTAGATAATGCCTCGCTATTATGGGGTGCTCAAAAGTCATCTTTTGCATTAAGCCGTGCTCAAACTCACAAAATAGAGCGTGCTATTGCATTGCAGTTAGCCTTTAATAAGTCCGATAAGGCTTATGCACACTTTAAGCAATTAAAACAACTGGATGCGACGACACGCTTATGGGCTGTTCGAGCTGCGTTAAGCGAGAATAATTGGCAGCATGTGCAGCAAGCGTTAAATAATTTATCTGCTAAGGAAAAAGTAAAGGAACGCTGGCGCTATTGGCAGGCTAGAGCATTTTTGCAAACTGGCCAGCAAGCAAAAGGCATCGCGATTTTTAAAAAACTTGCGCGTGAACGTAGTTATTATGGTTTTTTAGCCGCTGATTATTTACAGCAGGATTATGCGCTAGGTGATAAGCCAATTATAGTGGATGAAAAGAATAAAATACGCTTACTGGCTCAGGAGAACTTTAGCATAGTGAGCGAATTTAAAGCGCTGGAACTGAACAAAGAAGCGCAACAGTTTTGGTGGCAGGCGGTGCGAAATCTAAAGGGTAATGATTTGTTAACAGCCGCAAAAATTGCGCAACAATGGGGATGGCATCGAGTTGCGATACTTACCGTGGCCAGGGCAAAATACTGGGATGATGTGGGGTTACGCTTTCCTATCGATTATGCCGAGAAAATCCAGCAAAATGCACGCTTACAGCAATTGGATACGACGATTATTTATGCTCTGGTGCGTAGGGAAAGTATGTTTGATGAAACGGCTGGTTCTCCGGTGGGTGCAATGGGTTTGATGCAAATTATGCCGCAAACGGGAAAGCAGATAGCCAGGGAAATTAACTATCCCTGGAAGTCTAAGTCGGTTTTATTGCAGCCAGATGTTAATTTAAAATTCGGTACTTATTATTACAGGCAAATGTTAGATAAGTTTGATGGGCATTTTGCGCTGGCTGCTGCGGCTTATAATGCGGGTCCACATAATGTCACTAGATGGCTGAATTTTGATGGGGACTATGCGGCTGATATCTGGATAGAGACGATAACTTATAAGGAAACCAGAGCTTATGTCGCTGCAGTTTTAGCCTACGCTTTAATCTATCAAAGTCGCTTACAGAGTGGTGAAAAACGCATGAGTGATTTTATGCGTGATATAAGGTCTAAGGTTACGATGGATGCAAGTGCACGGGTAAATTGAGCGTTCAACTGATGTTTTTAGGTTTACCTGATTTCGTATAACTCCCAACTATACCTCGTCATTCCTGTATGGCTTTAGCAGGAATCTCGCTGGTTAAGCACAGATTCCCGATAAAAGACTTCGGGAATGACGAAACTCTTTACATACTGTTATTTTTAAAGTTTTTTAACTTAAAAGGGTTATCATTATTTACTTATTATGGTTGCAGAAAACACATGATAAATTTCTCTATCTGCATTAATTTCAAGGTATAATAACTTCAATACCATACATAATTATAAAAAAAGAAACAGGACTGGGAATGCAAAAGCAGAATAGTTATGATCGCGAAGAGTTATTAAAATCTGGGCATGACGGCCTATTTGGACCAGGAAATGCTAAGTTGCCACTGCCTAATATGTTAATGATGGATCGAATTACTCTTATCACTGATGAGGGTGGCGACTTTGATAAAGGTGAGATGGTTGCTGAGTTAGATATTAATCCCGACCTGTGGTTTTTTGATTGTCATTTTCAAGGCGACCCTGTGATGCCTGGATGTCTAGGGCTTGATGCCATGTGGCAACTTGTTGGTTTTTTTCTGGGCTGGAAAGGTGGGCCGGGTAGAGGGCGGGCTTTAGGCGTTGGCGAAGTTAAATTTATCGGTCAGGTATTGCCAACGGCAAAAAAAGTGATTTATCGAGTACAGTTAAAGCGCGTTATTATGCGCAAACTAGTGATGGGCATTGCCGATGCAACGATGGAAGTTGATGGCAAAGTGATTTACACAGCAAAAGACCTACGTGTAGGTTTATTTACCAATACAACAGCTTTTTAAGAGACGAGATATGAAAAGAATAGTTATCACAGGACTAGGTGTTGTTTCTAGTATTGGAAATAACAGTGACGAAGTTCTTGCATCTTTAAAGGAAGGAAAGTCAGGCATTAGTTTTGCTGAAGACTATAAAGAGTTAGGGTTTCGCAGTCATGTGCGCGGTGCGATAGATATTAATCTGGACGATTTTATCGAGCGTAAAGTTAAGCGCTTTATGGGTGACGGTGCGGCATTTAATTATATTGCCATGCAGCAGGCGATTACTGATGCAGGCTTGGAAGAGAATGAAGTTTCCAATGTACGTACCGGTTTGATCATGGGCTCAGGTGGCCCTTCTACATCAAATCTAGTGGCCGCTGCGGATATATTGCGCGAAAAAGGGCTGAAGCGTGTCGGACCTTATATGGTGCCACGCACTATGTCCAGTACCAATATTGCCTGCCTGGCAACACCGTTTAAAATAAAGGGTATTAATTACTCTATTACTTCAGCCTGTGCAACTAGTGCGCATTGTATTGGTAATGCGATGGAGCAGATTCAGCTAGGTAAGCAGGATGTTGTCTTTGCTGGCGGCGGTGAAGAAGTGCATTGGACCATGTCGGTGCTGTTTGATGCCATGGGAGCCATGTCATCTAAATATAACGATACACCTACCACGGCTTCTCGCGCTTATGATTTAACCAGAGATGGCTTTGTGATTTCTGGAGGAGGCGGTGTGTTAGTTCTTGAAGAACTGGAACATGCCAAAGCTCGTGGTGCGAAAATATATGCTGAAATCACTGGCTATGGTGCGACATCCGATGGCTATGATATGGTGCAGCCTTCAGGTGAAGGTGCGGTGCGTTGTATGCAACAGGCAATGGCTACAATTCATGGTGATAAAGTGGATTATGTCAACGCACACGGTACTAGTACGCCTGTAGGTGATGAACGTGAAATAGGTGCCTTGCGTGAAGTGTTTACGCCTGAAGCTATGCCTTATATCACTTCGACCAAATCTTTAACGGGTCATGCATTAGGTGCGGCGGGTGTTAATGAAGCGATTTATTCTATCCTGATGATGCAGAATAATTTTATTAGTGCCTCGGCCAATATTACCCAGTTAGATCCAATGGCTGAGGGCATGCCGATTGTTGCCGAGCGTAAAGATAATGTGACTTTGGATACTCTGATGTCGAATAGCTTTGGCTTTGGTGGTACCAATGCCTCGTTGATTTTTCAGCGCTATAACGGTTAATGTTTTAACCGGTTGTAGAGCGGACTCTAGTCCGCTCTACAATTACTATAATCTTTAAACAAAAGGCGAGAAAGTGCTTATTAAAATAGTGCTTTCTCGTCTTTTGTCGTTATATATTAAGTTGTTTTACATGTCTAATCCCAAAAAAGATCGTACAGAATTTAATAAATTACATAAACGCTTACGCAGAAATGTAGGCAGTGCGATTGCCGATTTTAATATGATAGAAGCCGGCGATAAAGTGATGGTCTGCTTATCAGGCGGCAAGGATTCATATACCTTGCTGGATATACTGATGCATTTACAGAAAACTGCGCCGATCCAGTTCGATATTCTGGCGGTTAATCTGGATCAGAAACAGCCAGGATTTCCCGAGCATGTGTTGCCTGAATATCTGGAAAAACTGGGTGTTGCGTATCATATTATTGAGAATGATACCTATAGTATCGTCAAGCGTGTGATTCCAGAAGGGCAAACAACCTGCAGCCTATGTTCTCGTTTACGCCGTGGTTCTTTATATGGCTATGCGCAGCAGCAGGGCGTGACTAAAATTGCCTTGGGGCATCACCGGGATGATATTCTGGAAACGTTTTTTCTGAATATATTTTATGCGGGAAAATTAAAAGCCATGCCACCAAAGCTACTGAGTGATGATGGTAAAAATATAGTGATCAGGCCGCTAGCCTATTGTAAAGAGCAGGATATTATTAAATATAATGAGTTTATGCAGTTTCCAATTATTCCGTGTAATTTATGTGGATCTCAGGAAAACCTGCAGCGTCAGGCCATGAAGCAAATGCTGGAAGGCTGGGACAAGCTATTTCCTGGGCGGCTGGAAAGCATATTTTCCAGCCTGCAAAATATCGCACCCTCACAATTAGCAGACACTCAGTTATTTAACTTTATGGGGTTAAAGCTGGATCGACAAGATACAGATATGCCGCCTGTATTTGAAAGTGATACTGCGGGCCTGGAAATATTGCAGTAAGTTTTGGGGAGTAGGCTTTAGCCTACACATATCATTACATCTTGTAGGCTAAAGCCTACTCCTCATTGAGTAATTCAGGTGCAGCGAATGTAGTTCGCAATATTGCATTTTATATGATGGAAGAGTAAAAAAGTGCCCCAATATCAGTGCTTGTTTCCACGGAGACTTTGGAAATTCGGAGGTGTTATTTTTTACGAGTTACC
>JAUXBW010000062.1 GCA_030619185.1 Methyloprofundus sp. | reverse complement strand
GTTATATTGCGATTTAAGTAGTAAGGTGTTTACATCTTCGCTACTTAAGCCTTCTCCATTGGAAAATCGGGTTTCAATCTCTTTGACTTTTGGAGCGATCATTTCAATCAACAAGTCATCTACATTCGTTTTATTCATTATTTTTTTCACTTCTTTTTGGCTAGGCTCATTTTATGAAGGTATCAAGGGGGGCAGCCAGTAATGCCGCTACCAGTGATGAATTAAGTTGTTGAATTGTAATTATTCAAGGTTAAAATGACTGGTAGCGGCATCAGGGTCAGCCAGCTTGATTTTTGAAAACAAAAAAAGAGGTCAGTGAATTACCGCCCACTAAAAATCTGAGTTACAAAATACAACCCCCCCATGTATTTAATGGGTAAATTCGATTTATGCGTCAACTCTATAGAAAGAAACTTCGCTGCCAGTGGTCAACTGGAATTTTTGGTTAGACTGGCTTTTTCCTTTGCCGACTCTAAATATAGAGTATCAGGACAAATATCTTGCTCATGAGGCCAAACAACTGTTCCATCCACCACTTCTGCTTGACTAAAATAAGCTTTATTTTTTAGCTCTTTAAACACTCCAAACTCTAACAATCCCGAGCAATCATATACTCCATGCTCTCCACTAGTAAAGAGGAGAGACAGTTTATAATCACTAGAAACAAATACTTTTTTTACTCGTGGATTCATCTTTTTAGCTATTTCAGTGGATCAATTTTATATGGCTGTTCTCCTGACACAGCTAACGCCCAATCAGCCATTAACTCTTCCTTATGTATTTCTACCCATGCTTGAAGTAGCTTCATTTTAGAGGAAGGTATTTTTCCATCAAGAACTTTGCCATCAGGAATTGATATTAGGCAATGCGCAATAAATAACCCACCAGCCTTACTTGTTTTTTTATCCGCCTTCAGCGTTGCAACTCCGGTCACATAGCTTGCTATGCTCCCTCCGTTGCGCCTTGAAGACAAATAAAAAACCTGCGCAATCCTGGTGAGTTATTTATTGCGCGTTACCTAAGTATAATTCTGAAAAATCGTTTAAGATAGAATCCACAATGACATTTTATAAGGAAAGTAGTTGAATATGTTGCAAAATCTTATAACAGCCTTATTGAGCTGGGGCTTAGCTTTACTCAAACTGCTTATTGCAATCTCTCTTTTGGGGGTCGCCAAAGTTCTGCTACGTACTAATCCAGACCTTGCTATTGCGGTCTTAGGTACCGCATTAGCATTCTTTATTATCTGGTATTTTGCGCCTCAAATTAAGCAATTTTTTAAATAAGGCAACTCGCAATAAAGTTGAGAAATTAAGTAACAGAACACTGCTTAACTGGGTGTTTTTAAGCCCGTAGCTTCCAGCCCCAAGCTATCGAACTCAATATTCTGCGCACCATTCAACACCATAAAATGCTTGCCTCGCGAACGCGAAATCAAGGTTACTCCTGATAGCTGAGCCATTTCCAGACCCATTTGTGTTGCCCCTGAGCGGGATAATAGAACAGGAATACCCATCTGCGAGACTTTAATAACCATCTCCGAAGTTAAACGCCCTGTGGTATAAAAAATTTTGTTATCCCCGGAAATATCATTCAACCACATATACCCTGCAATCGCATCGACGGCATTATGCCGGCCTACATCTTCGACAAATATTTCCAGTTGATCCCCCGTATAAAGTGCGCAGCCATGCACTGCCCCTGCTTTTTTGTAAACCTCATTATGCGCCCTGACTGAATCTAGTAGCGCATATAAAGTTGATTGCCGAACTCGATTTTCAGGCACCCGAATTTCCTGCAACTTATCCATTAAACGCCCATAAACAGTGCCCTGCCCACAGCCAGTGGTCACAGTACGTTGCTGCATCTGTTGAGAAAAATCACTCTCTTCTCCAGCTGTGACTACCGCTACAGACTCGGTTTCCCAGTCAACCTGAACAACTTTTATCTCCTTTATTTTTTCAAAAAAACCCTGGTTTTTTAAATAGCCTAAGGTTAATAACTCGGGATGTGATCCTATCGTCATTAAAGTCACAATTTCCTGTTTATCCACATAAATGGTCATTGCTCTTTCACCGACGAGCTGAATTTCCCGTGTCGCACCCGTTTCATCAACCCCCAGCACAGATTTAGCAACACTCAGACCTGCCTGTGTCATTTCTGGTTGCATTATCTATCCTTAATGGTTAATTCAGTCAATTGCTCTAGGGTATTAATATTAGAGAAATATTCAGGATTGGCACTAAAATCAACTTTTACCCAGTGATGCCGTTCAAACCAGAGATCTATCTTACGTTCCCCTTGAGCTAAATAATCTTGCAGACTGTTTTTAAGCGAACTTTTGATTACCATAAACACAGGATGAATACGCTCCCCGTCAAATGCCACGGCAATATCAGCATCCTCATGTTCACGTTCTGCCAATAAAGTCTGCAACCCCTTAGCTGTCATAAAAGGTGAGTCGCAAGGCGTGACCAGTAATACATTATGCTGACAGACACTTAATGCGGCATAAACACCGGCTAATGGCCCTGCAAAATCACTGCTTGCATCACTGATAACGGGGTAATTAAATTGCTGGTATTGCTCTATATTGCGGTTAGCATTGATAAATAATTCGTTAACAACGGGTGCTATAGCCTCTATAGCATAGGTGATCATAGCCTTATTCTTAAATGCAACCAGGCCTTTATCCTGTTTATTCATTCGTCTTGCTAAACCTCCTGCAAGGACGACTCCCGATACTTTCGCTTGTAAATTCATGCCTTAATTGTTACCCGGTTATACTCACTGAAATACATAAAAAAGGCGGACTAGTACAGCTACCCCGAAGTATGTAATAAGATTTCTAACCAATTAAAAACAATTGGTTATGATGCTTTTTTGTATTATTAATTTAAGGGGTGCTGTACTAGATAATATAAAAGTGTATCGTGTCGTTCTTTAATGAGTGAGCTTGGAAACGCCCCTCATCAAACACCCTGACTTATTAATACTATAAAAAATCGAAACATGAACTTAGGAACGTGCCGGAATAACTTCGACAACTTATTCCGTGCGCGTTCCTTAGGTAAGATAATTTAATGCTTACGTTTTCCTCTTCTTTTTCTTTGTGGAGGTAGGGCAGGACTAATGAGATATTCCTCCTCATCCTCGAAGTCTTCATCGTATCCCTCTCCAATAATAATTTTTCTTTCTAAACCATCCATTTCTCGATCCATCGCATACACCACTAATTTCACAAAAAAATAAATCGAAAAACTACTAGAAATAGCACCGATCACAACGGCTGTTGCAAAAGAAATAGCTGGATACAGCCAGGTGAGTAAAAAAGCAACACCAATACTCAAGCCTAAATCCAGGGCAAGAATAAGTACAAAGACAACCAACAAGATGATTATAAACAACATATTTGGATTTTTAATTTATAAAGTGAAAGAAGAATAACAAAAACTATAAATTACAATCAAACAACTGTTCGGCTTTGATACTTAGCTGGTTAAGCTGGTCAGTTAATTGCTGTTGAAATTCAGTAATTTGCTCGATGGAAACGCGCTTGCCAACCTCAATCGGCTGGCCAATTAAAATATGCACCGTGCTAAAAGGCAAAGGGAGAAAGAAGTTATCCCAGCCATTCAAGTAGACCTTACGATTACAGGCATTAGCAATCGGGATAATCGGCGCACCACTCAGCTGGGCCAAGGTGACTGCACCCACTTTCGCTTTACGAGCCGGTCCCGAAGATCCATCTACTGCCGCACCGACACTGCACTTTTCTTTACTAACAGTCAGGTAAACATCACGTAATGCCAACGCTCCCGTTCGGTTAGCAGAGCCGCGTAGCACCCCTACTCCCAGTTTTTTTAATACCGCAGTGCCTATATCACCGTCTTTAGAAGGACTTACCAGAACACTTGCTTGAACACCCTGCTGACTAAGCCTTAACAAAAAGTCGATGGCAAAGGTCATTTGCTGATGCCAATAGCACGGCAGCATAGCTTGTTGTGCATCTATATAGGTTTGTAATTGCTCAATACCTGTAATATGAACTTTGCAGGTTTTACGTAGTAATGTGACGTAAATGTAAATTAAAGTAGGTGCCAGTGTGTTCATTAAGAATGTATTTACTAATGATTTCACAATTAATCCTGTGTAGAGGCGTTGTGCTCAAGAAAGCTTGCCAGAGCACTAATACTTGGATAATCAAATAAATCAGTTAGCTCAATCTGGTCAGGAAAAAGCTGATCCAGGCGTTCGTGAATTTGTGTTAAAGACAGCGAACTAATGCCGATTTCAAATAAGTCATCACTCGGGGCAATATCACGCTCGGGAATGACTTCTTTACAAATCAACAGCAACTGTTGCTCTATAGAATTAGCCTCACTAGTATTCTCACTCGGCTCCGGTGCGGATAATTGCATGAGTTGAGCAATCGTTGCCGCGTATTCTCCCGCAATAAATTGATTGGACAGGTTAAAGCGCTGTACTTTACCACTGGTTGTTTTAGGGAATGCGGAAACCGGAATGACCTCAGCCACTTCAATACCTGCATCTTTCGCTAAAGCCGCACGAATGGCATTAATTATTGGCACAAACTCTTTTAGCTCCCCTTTATAACTTACAAACACAGCAAGTGCCTCGCCGTTATTGCCAGGTATGGTACAAGCCGCCACTTTTTGATCCCCTATCTCAGGAAGTGCTGCACATATTTGCTCTAAATCATGCGCATGGTAATTCTGCCCATTGACAATAATCAGGTCTTTAAAGCGTCCAGTCAAAACTAATTGTTGTTGATAGATAAAGCCAATATCCCCGGTATCCAGCCAGCCTTCTACATTTATAGTTTGCGCAGTGAGCTCTGGATCATCATAATAACCTTGTGTTACATTATCACCCCGAATTAAAACATGTCCTAGAGTAAGTTCCGCTAATTCCTGACCTGCATTATTAGCGATAATAAGCCCAGTATCACTTACCGGTGTCCCTAACAGCACCATTTCCAGACTATCTGCCTGTTCGGCAGAGGAAACAATAATATTATCACCCAGTTGCATCTGCTGGCGACTTATAAAAATAGATTGCACGGGATCAGTAGGCTGCGTAAAAGCTGCGGCAAGTGAAGCCTCCGCTAAACCATAAACAGGAAAAATAACCGTATTTTTAAAACCGAAAGGCTTTAAGCTTTGGTTGAATTCACGGCACAGTGCGGCAGAGATTTGCTCTGCGCCATTAAAAATCAAACGCAATGCAGATAGATCAAGGTGCGCCTGCTTTTCAGGTTTAAAATATTTTAAAATATGCTGGTAGCCAAAATTAGGTGATGCAGAAACAGTGGCTTTTTTCTCACTGAGCTTTTCCAGCCATAAATTAGGTCTACGTACAAATAACTCCGGCGACATTAAATAAACATCCGTATTGAGTACCAACGGTGATAAATGAAAGCCTATGATCCCCATATCATGCGTTAATGGCATCCAGCTTAAACTCACATCATCCTCTGTTGCTCCACTACCGTGCAGGATTGAACGAATATTGCTCATTAAATTATGATGCGAAAGTACCACGCCCTTAGGCTCTCCCGTTGAACCTGAAGAAAACTGAATAAAGGCGGTATCTTGTGCTGCAATACTCGCCACATGCGCCTGGTTTCCATCCGGCAGTAATAGCTCAGCCAGTAGTGCCTGTTGTTGTAGCTCTGATTTTAACGCGCCTAATTGCTGATCATCTGCATACTGCAATAGTGCTTGCAATGCAGTTGTGGATGTCCAGATAAATGGCTTATCTAATTTCTGAAAAACCGAGAGCACTCTTTTATGTGCCGTATTCTGACTAGCCGCATTAAGTGGCACGGCAATAATCCCACCCAACATAGCCGCCCAGAACACATCAACAAACTGCTCATTACTTTCTGCCAATAGTATCAGTTCATCCCCTTGCTTTACCCCTGCCTGCTGTAATTGATATAACAGATGTAAGGCACGGTCATACAACTCTGCATAACTGACCGTCAGTTCATCGTTTTTGGCCTTAATGTAGGTAATACTTTTATTACCTTTCGCAGTGTGTTGTAGGGCTTCAGTTAGCGTGCCGGGAAATGATGTTTTGCTCATGTAATCTATCTATATATTGCTTGTAAAAAAATATCTTTCTTTGGCCTTAGATTAACCAAAGGTTCCAGTTCAATTGTCTGATCGGGTAGTAATTCAAAGTGGACTTTTTGGATAATTCGACCTATATGTACCGCCATTTCCTGAATAGCCATGCTGTCGCCAATACACCGCCTGGGACCAATCGCAAAAGGCAGATAGGCACCGACATGTTGTTTTTTTATATTATCGGGGCTAAAACGCTGCGGATCAAATTTTTCAGGCTCAGGCCAATAGGCAGGATTGCGATGCATCAGATAAGGAGGAATAAGAATGTCCGTGCCTGCAGGAATATCTATGCCATTAAAATGATCATCGGCCAAAGCCTGTCTGGTCAACACCCAGACGGGTGGATATAAGCGCATAGACTCATCCAGAACCTGCCGGGTCAGCGTAAGTTGCGCTATCTCTTCCATACCTGGCATACCCTCCGCCCCAACATGCTGCTGGCTTTCTGCCCAGACCTGTTGCTGAATATCTGTATGTTGCGCAAGCAAATACCAGGTCCAGTTTAAGACACTCGCCGTCGTTTCATGTCCGGCAATAATCAGAGTAAGAATTTCATCGATTTGTAACTTTTCAGGCATAGCCTCACCACTACGTTTTTCTGTAGCGTTCATCACCATGGTGAGTAAATCATAAGGCTGACGATTTTCAGCACGGCGGCGTTGCATCATATCGTTTACCAGGTGGGTCAACTGGCGAAAGCGCCGGGCAAACAATAAATCTCTGGCCGAATCATCCGTCACCATCAGAAAAGGGTTCTCACCCGTTTCTTCTATAATGCGATCTAAATCTTCACTAAACAAGGCATGTAAAATAAAATCCAGTGCCGTCTGACTCATCGACTCAGTCATATTAATAGGCTTGCCCGCTTTGATATCATCATCCCAGCTGGCGAGTAACTTATCAGCACAGCTAATCATGAGCGGTAACTGATGGCTAAGCAATTTATTACTGAATAATGGTTGCATCATTTTGCGTTGACGCTTCCATAAATCTCCTTCACTAACAATAATACCCCGGCCTAATAAAACATTAATCTGCTTAATGCCTACGCCCTTTTTATAATTTTTGTAATTGCTGACCAAAATATGTTTTGCCATCTCCGGATCACAAATATTGTAGACCCAGCTGTCCTGATCAGGAAATTTGGCCTTAAACACATTACCGTTTGTTTCTATTAAACCCTCAAGCCTGGCTAAAACGCTCTCAAGTTGATGATAGTCAATGATGATACCCTCACCAGGAGGTAATTTTAATGCGCTAGATTCAGACATATCGTGTTTACAATAAGTTGCGTAGGATGAGGAATGCCCTGCGTTCCGGGGGCACTTAAACTGGGCTAAGGAAGCTGGAAATAAATAACCGTCCAATATTGGGTAGGGTTTTTTGATTGTCTTTAGTGGTGTAGCAACTGGCGCATAGCAAGCTACATAACTGTTGCCACACTGATAAAGATGGACTAAAGATCCGCGCCCCCAAAATTGCTCATGTTATGTCGTGCGCGTTCCTACGGTACAAGAATTTTAATAAGTGGATTTTACCACAGTACACCTTTCCTAAATTGAATAACATCTGTTATCTGGGTTTGTTTCCATACAAATGCTAAAATTAATCATGGCATCATTAAGCACAAAAAAGCACCTTTACCTCGTTATCATTTTAAGCCTGTTTGTATTCAATGGCTGCGCACAAATACCTAAAGGTGAATTTGTCCCTTTTTATCAGACAGAAACTGAAAAGCCTTATGCAGATGTACTAGCAGAATTAGAAATTGCAATTTCAGAGCACAATTTTAGAATCACCGGGCACAGCCGGGTAGGCAAGGTAATTCGAGACCGAGGCACAAAAGATTTCCCGGATTACGATACCTTGCAATTTTGCAACCTGACGCATGCGAAAACACTACTACTTATGTCGCCCCACGCAGTACGCTTTATGCCATGCAATATTGTCACTTATGAATATAATGGAAAAACCATTATACGCACACACTTAATGCCTACAGATACTGATAATCCAGCACTTAATGCTTTTGCACAAAAGATGAACCACATGCTAAAAGAGATTGTTGATTTTGCTGCGGAACAATAAAGGCCATTTACCACAGAGGGCACTGAGAACACAGAGTTTTCTGGTTCCCATGCTCTGCGTGAGAACCCTTAGGGGACCGCTCCACATTCTATAACCTAACAAACATCACACACGGCATTCCCATGCAGAGTATGGGAGCGAGAGAAATAAACACCCCATACCCAAATGCAACAAAATACACCCTACACGCTATGGACTACCTTATCTGGGACTTTGATCCTGTTTTAGCCAGCTTTAAATACATCCGTATTCATTGGTACGGGGCTATGTTTGCCTTGGCTTTACTGAGTAACTACTTATTTATGCACTGGGTTTACTGGCGCGAACTAGGTACGACAGAAGATGTCGATCGCCTGCTTTGGTACTGCATAGGTGGGTCAGTGCTAGGTGCTAGACTAGGCCATGTTTTATTTTATAACCCTGGCTACTACTTAGCTGAACCACTCAAAATTTTCGCCATCTGGGAAGGTGGCCTAGCCAGTCATGGGGGCGTATTCGGAGTATTAATTTCACTGTATATCTATCAGCGCAAAGCTCCCTTTGATTACTGGTGGATTCTGGATAGAGCAGCCATTGCCGCATCTCTAAGTGGCTGCCTGGTACGTATAGGCAACTTTTTAAATTCGGAAATTGCAGGTACTGCCACAGATGTTCCCTGGGCGGTTATTTTCAAGCGGCTAGACACTATCCCCCGCCATCCAGTACAACTCTACGAAGCCAGCAGCTATCTGGGTATTTTTCTATTTTTATTGTATTTGTATAAAAAAAGTCAAACTTTGGCCTTTAATGGACGGCTATGCGCCTGGTTTCTAATCCTTATCTTTAGCACACGCTTTGTATTAGAGTACTACAAAGACAGCCTAGTCAGCTACGATACTACTTTCTGGCTAAGCACGGGGCAAATGTTAAGTATCCCTTTTATTCTGGTTGGGATATACATCCTTTATCGCGCCCAAAAACATGCTTAAAGCTATGGCCTATTACTCACCCTTAAAAATACGCCTGGCTAGCCGCGCCCTACAGCAAGGACGGCTGATTGCTTATCCTACCGAGGCCGTCTATGGCCTAGGCTGTGACCCCTTAAATAAAGCGGCCGTGATGGATTTATTAAAAATCAAACAACGCCCAGTACATAAAGGGCTTATTCTGATCGCGTCAGACTTTTCTCAACTGCAAGCTTTTATTCGCCCTACCCCCGATATGCTGCAGCGTATTATGCCCAGTTGGCCAGGCCCTATAACCTGGGTGATTCCGGCGCAACTCTGGGTCCCCGCTTATTTAAAAGGCGCACATCAATCCCTGGCTGTTCGAGTCAGTGCACACCCCGTCGTACAGCAGTTATGTACTCATTATGGTGGAGCTATTGTTTCCACCAGTGCCAATATAAGTAATCTGGCACCGGCTCGAACTGCTGTAGAGGTACGCAAACAAATCAGCACGGACGATATTTTTATTTTACCGAATGCAATAACTCAGCAGAATAATCCAACCGCTATTTACAACGCACAAGATGGACATTGTTTACGCAGGTAATGATCAATCCTGGGGAGTAGGCTTTCGCTTACATAAGACAGCTTCAGGTGTAGTCTAAAGCCTACTCCCC
>JAUXBW010000197.1 GCA_030619185.1 Methyloprofundus sp. | reverse complement strand
TTAGTCTGGTTCCCCAGGTTGTCTCGGGCAAGTAAAGAGCAGCTAGCAAATTGGGAATTATTGGGAGATGGGGAAGGCATTTATTGGCCTGATGTAGATGAAGACCTTAGTATTTCAGGTTTATTGCTTATGGCGGAAAACGCAAGCTATTCCGCCCTACGGAATTTATTAAAATGTAGAGCGCGCGGTACTGGCAACGTCATTTCTCGGAACATGCTATTCGGGATGATCATGACCATGAAAACCATACGGATTATCTTCATTTTAATCAACATACCCAGGCTGTTGGCCTGACAGGGATTCATGAAAAAACGGCCCTTTTGCGTGCGTGAAGGCCTAAAAGCTTTGATCGAGCGGGAAAGTGCACGTAGGTTAGCATTGTAGGTGCTGCTTTAGCTGATACCCAGACTTTCCCACATTGCATCGACTTTTTTTACTACCTCGTCTGACATGCTAATGGTACGCCCCCATTCGCGTGTGGTTTCACCTGGCCATTTATTGGTTGCATCAAAGCCGACCTTAGAGCCTAGCCCTGATACTGGTGATGCAAAATCCAGGTAATCAATCGGGGTGTTTTCCAATATGGTTAAATCTCGTGCTGGATCCATACGTGTGGTGATTGCCCAGATCACTTCCTGCCAGTTATGCACATCGACATCATCATCGACCACAATAACAAATTTAGTGTACATAAACTGACGTAAATACGACCACGTTCCCAGCATAACGCGCTTGGCATGGCCGGCATATTGCTTTTTCATACTGATAACGGCCATACGATAAGAACAGCCTTCGGGTGGTAAATAGAAATCCGTAATTTCCGGAAACTGTTTTTGCAGAATCGGCACAAACACTTCATTTAAAGCCACCCCTAAAACAGCGGGCTCATCAGGCGGCTTGCCTGTGTAGGTGCTATGATAAATCGGTGCCTGACGCTGAGTAATGCGCTCGATGGTAAAGACGGGGAACTCATCCACTTCATTATAATAACCAGTGTGATCGCCAAACGGTCCTTCAGCTGCCATTTCCCCCGGATACAAAAAACCCTCAAGAACGATTTCAGCACTGGCGGGCACTTGCAAATCATTGGTCATTGATTTTGCCACCTCGGTTTTACTGCCACGCAATAAACCTGCAAAAGCATATTCTGATAGCGAATCAGGTACCGGGGTGACTGCTGCCAGAATAGTCGCAGGATCAGCACCTAATGCCACTGAGATAGGAAACGGCTCCCCCGGATGCGTTTCCTGCCACTCCCTATAATCTAATGCACCACCACGATGTGCTAGCCAGCGCATAATTACTTTATTTTTCGCAATCACCTGCAGGCGATAAATACCCAGATTTTGCCGTTCTTTATAAGGCCCTTTGGTAATCACCAAAGGCCAGGTAATTAACGGTCCTGCATCTTCAGGCCAGCAGGTTTGTATCGGGTACTGGCCTAAATCAATTTCATCGCCAACACGAATTAGCTCCTGGCATGGCGGATTTTTAACCAACTTGGGGGCCATATTCAGCACATTTTTAAATACCGGGATTTTATCCATCGCATCTTTCATGCCTTTCGGGGGCTCAGGCTCTTTTAATTGCGATAATAATTCACCTACACCACGCAAAGCAGTTACTGAGGTTTCTCCCATGCCCATCGCAACCCGGTCAGGCGTACCAAATAAATTAGCCAGTACAGGAATATTATAGCCTTTGGGATTTTCAAATAATAAGGCTGGCCCGCCCTGCTTAAGGGTGCGATCACTAATTTCTGTCATTTCCAGCACAGGGTCAACTTCCTGGGTAATCCGCTTAAGCTCTCCCTGCTTTTCTAGTTGCGCAATAAAATCTCTTAAGTCTTTATATTTCATGCTGCGATCCCGCTATGTCTTAATAAAGCATCAATTTTTGGCTCACGCCCTCTGAATTTGACAAATAATTCCATGGCATCCGCACTACCGCCCGTTTCCAGAATATGAGTCAAAAAAGCTTCTCCAGTCTGTTGATCGAAAATACCATTTTCTTCAAATAAGGAATAGGCATCACTGGATAATACTTCCGCCCATTTATAACTGTAATAACCCGCTGCATAGCCCCCGGCAAAAATATGTGAAAAACTATGTGCAAAGCGATTAAAGTCGGGAGGAATCATGACAGATACTTTTTCCCGAATAGCATTCAGCCCCTGATAAATTTTCGCGCCATGCTCAGGTGTATAGTTCTGGTGCATCTTAAAATCAAACAGGCTAAACTCCAATTGGCGCACCATAATCATGCCTGCCTGGAAATTTTTTGCAGCCAGCATTTTATTAAATAGCTCTTCCGGTAAAGCTTCGCCTGTTTTGTAGTGCCCCGATATTAATGCCAGGCCTTCTTTCTCCCAGCACCAGTTTTCCATAAACTGGCTAGGCAATTCCACCGCATCCCATTCAACACCATTAATTCCTGATACGCCCAGATAGTCCACTTTGGTCAGCATATGCTGTAATCCATGACCAAATTCATGAAACAAAGTCAGCACTTCATCATGGGTTAACAATGCCGGATCATCACCTGCTGGTGGGGTAAAATTACAGGTTAAATAGGCGACCGGAATCTGAATGGTATCGTCTATTTTCTTGCGCCCGACACAATCATCCATCCAGGCACCGCCACGCTTTTTGGGACGTGCATACAGATCGATATAAAACTTACCGCGTAATTCCCCTGCTTTATCTTTAATCTGAAAAAAGCGTACCTCTTTATGCCAGGTATCTATATTCTCAAGTTCCGTGATATTTAGTCCATACAGCTTTGCCACGACATCAAATAGTCCCTGCAAAACACGCGGTGCGGGGAAGTACTGCCTTACTTCTTCTTGCGATAGCTGATAAGCATATTGGCGCATTTTTTCTGAGTAATAGCCAGTATCCCAGGTATGTAGCTTTGCTATAGCATATTGTTGTTTGGCAAACTCTGCCAGTTCAGCCAGGTCTTTATGTGCCTGGGGTAAAGATTTTTCAGCCAGTTGCTCTAAAAAATCAGTCACTTGTTGTGTTGAATCGGCCATTTTTGTTGCCAGTGATAACTCGGCATAATTATTAAAGCCTAATAACCGCGCCTTTTCATGACGTAAGGCAATGGTCTTTTCCATAATATCGCTATTATCCCAATCACTATTTGTACCTAGATCTGATGCGCGCGTAGAAAAGGCCTTATACATATCGGCGCGTAATTGCCGATCATCGGCATAGGTCATCACCGCGATATAGGATGGGAACTGCAAGGTTAACATCCAGCCCTTTTTACCTTCCTGCTCAGCCGTTTGCTTTGCTTGTTGTAAAGCAGACTCGGGCAAACCCGCCAGCTCGCTCTTTTTGCTGATGAATTTCTGCCAGGCATTAGTCGCATCCAGCAAATTTTCTTCATACTTGCTGGATAGCTGCGAGAGTTCCAGGCTGATTTCCTTATAACGCGCTTTTTTCGCATCGTCTAAGTCCACACCCGATAAACGAAAGCCTCGTAAGGTATTTTGAATCACTTTTTGTTGTGCAGGTTCTAATTGCGCATAATCACCACTGTCAGCAATCGATAAATATGCATTAAACAGGCCTTTATGCTGCCCCATTTCAGTTGAATAAGCACTTAACTTAGGCAAACAGGCATTATAAGCATCACGTAATTCATCATTATTAACGACTGAGTTCATATGACTCACGGGTGACCAGGCTTTATTGATGCGATCTTCTGCCTCACCCAATGGGGCAATAAGGTTTTCCCATGTATAGTTATCATTCTCAGTTAACAACTTTTCTACGCATGTCTGTGCATCACTTAATAGCTGTTCAATAGCGGGTTCTACATATTCCGGCTTAATTTGTGAAAATATGGGAAGTTCAGTGTTCTCAAGTAAGGGGTTATTCATTTAGTTTATTGTTTATCGATCAAGTGAGTATTAGGGTTGTATAGCCTAGGCTAGTACACTTATTGCGGCCTTAATGCGCTGATTTGCCTGGCGTAATATATTTAGTGAAAAATCAGGTGTTAACTTACCATTTTTAAGCTTCGCATACGCAGGAAGTGTATTGATAAAGGGTAATTGATGTGCTTTTAGTGAGCCAAAGTAACT
>JAUXBW010000073.1 GCA_030619185.1 Methyloprofundus sp. | reverse complement strand
TTTAATTTCAATGACTTGCGAGTACTTGACAAAGCATCATAAGTGTGCATTTTGATAATTTCCGTAAAATTTGCCGGCAAAAATGACAATGCATAAAAACATGATTATGTCAAATAAGGGCAAGCCATTGAATTTTAAAGCCTTCCTTAAGTGAATGCCATTGACCAATACGCTCCCTCCTCTATTTTGAGTGCTCCTTATGCTAGATATACAACAAATCCCAGTCCTCAACGATAATTATATTTATCTTATCCATGACCCTGATTCGGGTGCAACAGCAGTAGTAGATCCTGCTGTTGCCGAGCCAGTTCTGGAGAGACTCAGGCAAAACAACTGGCAACTCAATTATATATTTAACACCCACCACCATGCTGATCATACGGGTGCAAATCTCGCATTAAAAAACAAAACAGCTTGCCAAATAATAGCTGCGGAAAATGATCGGCAACGTATCCCCGGAATTGACCAAGGCGTAGCCGAAGGTGATAGATTAAAATTAGGCGCCTACAACATTCAAGTGATAGAGTGTCCTGGCCATACGACAGGGCATATTGCATTTTATATCCCCGATGCTGATGCGCTTTTCTGTGGCGACACTTTATTTGCCATCGGTTGTGGTCGTCTATTTGAAGGCACTGCAGAACAAATGCTACAGTCATTAAAAAAATTCACTACCTTGCCACTGCGTACAAAAATCTACTGCGCTCATGAATATACAGCGGCAAATGCACAGTTTGCACTTTCTGTAGAGGCGAATAACACTGATTTGCTTGACGCTATTGAACGTATCAAGCAGTTAAGAGCAAATAACCTGCCCACCGTGCCGACAACTTTAGAGCAAGAAATTGCCACTAACCCATTTTTACGCGCTGATAGCGATGCAATAAGGAAAACACTGGGTATGCAAAATGCTTCTGAACTTGCAGTTTTTACCGAAATTAGGGCAAGGAAAAATCGCTTTTGATTGATAGCAAAAAAAGCTGTTTACCCACTGCATTTCACATAGAGCCTAAAATGTGTAGGAGCGGTCTTTAGCCGCGAAGGGTATCGGCACCTTCGCGGCTAAAGACCGCTCCTACAAAATATCTATTTGACGAAAATTCCTGGCATGATTTACTGCTAATTTCTTTTCCCTTGAAAAATTGCTTCTGGGTGCCGCTGCAGATAATCAGCCAGTTGCCGTATTGATTTCGCAGACCGACGTAACTCACTCAAGGTACTATTTACATTTTGTTGTAACTGCGCATCTGCATTAAAAGCTTCTCCGACACTATGAGCACTTAACTGAAATTGTTCAAGCGTAGCATTGGTATTAACTAATGTTTCGCGCACGTCCTCTAACAAAGGATCAGTTGCATTATCCAGCTTTTGCATCGTGTTACTGCTATATTTCAGTGTTTTTTCTGCATGGCTTGCGATAGAGTCTGAGCGCAGATTAAAACTGGTCAAAATACCCTGTAACTCTGTCAAAGAAACTGATAATGCATGAATGGCCTGGCGCGTATCTTCTGACCCGGTAATCTGTTTAATATTTCTCACCGTAATCAGCAACTCGGCAAACAATTCCTTAATATTAATACTCTGGATCTCTCTCATCACATCAGTCACATTTTTTTGTACTTCCTGACTGCTGGAAGTGATCGCAGGTAACTCAACAAATTCCTTGTTTAAATGAGTGAGTCTCATGGGCGACGCAGGTCGTAATAATGTTTCAACATACAACTTCCCGGTCACGATACTGGTATATTGCAACTGCATGCGCAAACCGTCTTTAATCAATTGCTGCATAATGGTCTGCTCACTACCATCCCCTTTAAACTGCAACAGGAGCTTGCATTTTTCATGATCTATTTCAATAAAAACGGGGGTTAATATACGTTTGGTCTCTGGGTCTAGTTGCACATGAATATCCGTCACTTTACCGATGGGTACGCCTTGCATTTTTACCAGAGCACCTTTAGATAATCCATTCACAGATTCATTAAAGTAGATAACAAACTCTGATTTTTCAGTGAACCATTTGCCACTGGAAAACACGGTAATGCCTAACAGGGCAATACATAATGCCCCAAGCACAAAGATACCAATAATGGTTGGATTTGCTTGTTTACTCATTTACTTTTCAATATGATCATATATAACATTATTTAACCCCACGACTTAAAAAACGTTGCACAACAGGGTTAGAACATTCTGCTAATAACTTTTTGGGCGCACCTTGTGCAATCATCGTCTTAGTTATTGGATCCAGAAAGATTGAATCGGTGCCTATAGCAAATAAACTAGGTAAATCATGGGTAACGACCACAATGGTCGTGCCTAAACTATCCTGAATACTCAAAATTAAATCGTCTAACAGTTTTGCGCTTTCCGGATCGAGACCCGCAGACGGTTCGTCAAAAAACAAAATATCCGGGTCTAAGGCCAAAGCACGCGCTAATCCTGCGCGTTTTTTCATGCCACCACTGATTTCAGCAGGGTAATACTCTTCAAACCCGACCAGGCCTACTAAAGCCAGCTTTAAATAAGCCAGACCTTTAATCTCCTCAGCAGGCAAATCAGTATACTCTTTTAACGGTAAGGCAATATTCTCTTCTAAGGTCAATGAACTCCACAATGCACCGCTCTGATACATGACACCATTAGCACGCATAATTTTTTTTCGTTGTTGCTCAGAGATTTGCCACAAATTTTTATTTTGATAAAAAATTTCACCTTGCGCAGGTTTTTTTAGTGCCAGTAAATGTCTTAGCAAGGTACTTTTTCCACAGCCGTTGCCGCCCATGACAATAAATATATCACCTTTATGTATACTAAAATTCAATTGCTGCTGGATGATAAAATCATCATAGGCCATGGTTAAATCTTTAACTTCAATATGTACTTGTTTCATATTAGAAATCTATAATCTGATAAACCACCGTTAAAGTAGCATCGGCCACGACTATACTGACAATCCCGGCAACTACCGCATCCGTTGCAGCATCACCGACAGAAGAAGAACTACGACCACACTGCATACCACTCAGACACCCGGAAAGTGCAACCAGCACACCAAAAATACTACTTTTAATTAATCCGGCTATAAAATCATTTAAATCAAGAGCCCCTTTAGTCTGAATTAAATACTCAACGACTGAAATATCCAGCAGGGTAACGCAGACCATCAATCCGCCCAGAATCCCCATTAGATCTGCATATAAGCAGAGTAACGGCAACATAAAGATCAATGCCAGCATGCGTGGTAATACTAAAAAATCAACGGGTGAAATACCTAAGGTCTTCAGCGCATCGATTTCCTCATTTACCTGCATAGAACCCAATTGCGAGGCAAATGCTGCGCCAGTACGCCCTGCCATAATAATCGCGGTCATCATCGCCCCCATCTCTCGCGCCATACCCAGGCCGACTAGATTAGCGACATATATTTGCGCTCCAAACATTTTCAATTGCATAGCGCCGACAAACGCTAATATCAAGCCTACCAAAAGACTGATCAGAGTAACAATAGGTAAGGCCTTAGGACCACAGTCTTGCATCACCAGCCACAAATCTCTTTGCCGAAAACAGGCTTTGCCACGCAATAAGCGCAGTGAACTAAAACATACTTCACCGACAAAAGTCAGCATAGTCTGTGTTTGTTTATAAAATACCAGTGCGTCCTGCCCCAACTGCGCAAGGAAGGGTAATTCATGTTTGTTCTTCTGCCCGCTCTCACGTACTGGAAATGCAGAGGCCTGTTTTAATAGGCCTTGTGTAGCGGCGGGAAAATCTAGCAAATTCAGTAAAATATTATGTGTCTTGCAATATTTTTCTAGCTCAAATAAAAACAGTACAAAACGGCTATCCCAGTGGCCTAATTGCTCACCCTGTAAGTCGAGTTGCACACAGTCTAATTTGTCTAACTGGCGTATAACTGACTTAAGCTCGGGCACAGTATTACCCATAGCCCAGTCGCCTTGAATCCATCCTTGAGCAATTTTTTCGTCACTAAGCGAAAGTTTAAAGATACATTTATTCAATGATAAACCTGTTATTAAGCAATAATACTTAACAATATAAGCAATATTTATCGGATGTCGTCAAGGAAAGATTAGTTATTTTTGATAATTCAGGGGTTGTGTATCAAAAAATCATACTTATTATTATGCTTTCATGCCTTTAAATAAGCATGCACACACCCTGAAAAATTAACAAATTATCGGATAATTTCTGAGAATCCGGTAGTCCTAACTTTTACAGCTTAAATATATTGTATAATCAGCTCACTTTTTAAACTTCCACTTTAACAAGCTATATGGATTATTTATTAGCAAACACACCTTTAGAAGCACTGGAAACTGAATGCCTTATCGTTGCAGTTTTTAATAATAAGAAATTAAGCCCGGCAGCGCAAACACTGGATTCATTGACGGATAGCTTAGTCACAGATATTCTTGAACGTGGAGATATTCAGGGTAAGGTAGCAGATACCTTGCTAATCAACTACCTCCCTCATGCTACTATTAAACGCGCCTTACTGGTTGGCTTTGGGAATGCTGATAAATTAACGGCTAAAGCTTTTCGCAAAGCAGTAAGCGCAGCGGCTAATACACTCAAAACTAGCCAGATCAGCAGTGCCGATTGTTGTTTAACTGAGATTAAACTGGAAAAACATAATATCACCTGGAACGCACGCCAGATTGTCGAAGCCTTTGACGCACCTTTCTACCAGTTTAATGACTGCAAAAGCAAACCCGACGACAAACTGGCTTTAGCGTCTATCAACTTACATAGCCTGACTGACTCAGACGCTATTCAAACTGGAATCGATCAGGGTATCGCCATCGCACAAGGTGTTGCCCTGGCGAAACATATCTCTGACTTACCCGGGAATATCTGCACACCGACCTACCTAGCTGAACAAGCACTAGAAATTGCCGGGCAGCATGCCAATTTAACGGCCGAAATTCTGGAAGAAGCCGATATGCACAAACTCGGTATGGGTTCTTTTCTTTCTGTCAGCCGAGGGAGCCGCCAGCCAGCTAAGTTAATTACCCTGAAATATAATGGAGCCGCTAAGAACTCACAACCGATCGTTTTTGTCGGAAAAGGCCTGACCTTTGATGCCGGGGGGATTTCCTTAAAGCCAGGCGCGGGCATGGATGAAATGAAATACGATATGTGTGGTAGTGCCGCCGTTTTAGGTGCATTACAAGCGGCCGCGCAATTACAACTCCCCTTAAATATCGTCGGTATCATCCCTTCATCTGAAAATATGCCTGATGGCGATGCTAACAAACCAGGCGATATTGTTACCAGCATGGCTGGCTTAACCATTGAAATTTTAAATACCGATGCTGAAGGTCGTTTAATTCTGTGCGATGCACTGACTTATGCAAAAAAATTCAACCCGGATGTGGTCATTGATATGGCGACACTGACAGGTGCATGCCTGGTTGCTTTAGGGCGTGTGCCGAGTGGTTTGTTAGGTAATAATGATACACTTTGCAACGATTTATTGAGTGCCAGTGAAACAGCTCTGGATAGTGTCTGGCGTTTGCCTTTATGGGATGAATATCAGGACCAGTTAAAATCTAATTTTGCCGATATCGCTAATATCGGTGGTCGTGATGCCGGCACCATTACCGCTGCCTGCTTTCTTTCACGCTTTACCGAAGACTATCAATGGGCACACCTAGATATCGCGGGTACTGCCTGGAAGAGTGGTGATGCTAAAGGAGCAACAGGCCGACCTGTACCCTTATTAGTACAATATTTATTAAACCGCGCGGATGCTGCCTAAAAAGACTCGTTCCCATGCTCTGCGTGGGAATGCATGGTCAGACGCTCTGCGTCACAAAACGCAAACCCTGTATGCAACAACCTAAAGTTAATTTTTATATCTTATCAACTCGATCTGAACAGGGGCGACAGCTATTCGCCTGCAAACTAGCAGAAAAGGCTTTTCGCCTAGGGTTTAAAACTTATATATTAACTCACTCTATGCAACAGGCTCAGCAAATGGACAAGTTGCTCTGGACATTTCGTGCCAGTAGCTTTGTACCCCATGAAATATTTCAGGATAGCTTACCCAGTATCGCCAATACCGTTATAATTGGCACACAACAAGCACCTGCACCCTGGCAGCATACACTGATAAATTTATCAACTGAGTGCCCTGAACATATATCCCAGACAGTGCAGATTTTTGAATTATTAGATAATGATGAAACTCAGAAACAGGCAGGTCGGCTACGTTATAGGCATTACCAGACACTAGGCATCACACCCAATACACATAATATGTAACTCACTACTCCTGGTTCCCACGCGGAGCGTGGGAACCCATGTGCGGACGCTCCGCGTCCTGTGACGCAGAGCACACAACTACATTCCTACGCAGAGCGTAGGAACGAGACTACTTTACTATCTAACGAACCATAACATGGAAAAAACATACAACCCCGCTGCTATTGAACAACATTGGTACTCTACCTGGGAAGAAAAAGACTACTTTGCTCCCAGCCAGGAAGGCGAGTCATACTGCATTATGATTCCACCGCCTAATGTCACCGGTAGATTGCATATGGGCCATGCTTTCCAGGATACGATTATGGATGCGCTAACCCGTTATCACCGCATGAAAGGCTGCAACACCTTATGGCAACCGGGGACTGACCATGCGGGAATAGCGACACAAATGGTAGTTGAGCGCTTAATCAATCAGGAGGGCAAGACCCGCCATGATTATGGGCGCGATAAATTCATTGAGCGTATCTGGGACTGGAAAGAAGAATCCGGCGGCACCATTACCAAACAATTGCGTCGTATGGGTGCGTCTTTAGACTGGTCACGCGAGCGTTTTACCATGGATGATGGCTTGTCTGAAGCAGTTAAAGAAGTCTTTGTCAGTCTCTATGAAGAGGGCTTGATTTATCGCGGTAAACGCCTGGTAAACTGGGATCCTGTATTACATACTGCGGTATCAGACCTGGAGGTGTTATCCGAAGAAGAAAACGGTTCCATGTGGCATATGCGTTATCCATTATCTAATGGCACGGGGCATTTAATCGTGGCGACGACACGACCGGAAACTATGCTGGGCGACGCAGCAGTTGCTATTCACCCGAGTGACGATCGCTACAAGCATCTGTTAGGTGAATTTATCAAATTACCACTCTCGGGACGTTTAATTCCTATTATTGCCGATGAGTATGTCGACCCTGAATTTGGCACAGGTTGCGTTAAAATCACCCCGGCTCATGATTTTAATGATTACGAAGTCTGGACACGCCACAAAGAAATATCCTCGATTCAAGACCAGATTCACGGCGGCTTAATTAATATTTTTACGCCTGATGCGTCTATCCGCGCAAATGAAGAAGAGGAACAAGATTTAATCCCTGCCGCTTATATTGGCCTGGATCGGGTTGCCGCACGTAAGCAGATCGTAGCGGACCTTGATGCTTTAGATTTACTAGAGAAAATTGAAGACCATAAACTGATGGTTCCTCGCGGTGATCGTTCAGGCAGTATTATTGAGCCCCTACTAACCGACCAGTGGTATGTCAAAGTTGCACCATTGGCTGAACCCGCTTTGGAGGCAGTTAAAAGCGGCGAAATACAATTTGTGCCGGATAACTGGAAAAACACTTATTATGACTGGATGAATAATATCCAGGACTGGTGTATTTCCCGACAAATCTGGTGGGGGCATCGTATCCCTGCCTGGTATGATGAGCTAGGCAATGTTTATGTAGGGCGTACAGAGCAAGACGTTCGCAAGCAGCATAAGCTGGCTGATGACTATGTACTAAGACAAGATGAAGATGTATTAGATACCTGGTTTTCCTCTGCACTTTGGCCATTTTCTACTCTGGGCTGGCCGGAAAAAACACCCGAACTGGAGCAACACTACCCAGGCAGTGTTTTAGTCACCGGCTTTGATATTATCTTCTTCTGGGTTGCGCGCATGATTATGATGGGCAAAAAATTCATGGGCGATGTACCTTTTAAAAAGGTCTATATTCACGGGCTGGTACGTGATGCCGAAGGACAGAAGATGTCTAAGTCCAAAGGTAATGTCCTGGATCCAATTGATTTAATCGATGGCATTAGCCTGGAAGACTTGGTTAGCAAGCGTGTTTCAGGCATGATGCAACCACATCTGGCTGAAAAAATCGAAAAAGCAACGCGCAAAGCCTACCCGGATGGTATTCCGTCTTATGGAACGGATGCGCTACGCTTTACCTTTGCCTCACTGGCATCTACAGGGCGTGATATTCGCCTGGATGGTGGACGTATCGATGGTTATCGTAATTTCTGTAATAAGCTATGGAATGCAGCCCGTTTTGTATTGATGAATACCGAAGAACAGGATTGTGGACAAAATGGTAGTGATTTAGCATATAGCCAGGCGGATAAATGGATCGTATCCCGCTTGAATCAGGTGATTGCCACCACCAGCGATGCCATAGAAAATTACCGCTTTGACCATGCAGCACAGGAAATTTATGAATTTATCTGGAATGAGTACTGTGACTGGTACCTGGAACTCTCTAAAATTTCCCTGCAGTCAGATAATATTGCTTTACAGCGAGGTACACGTAAAACATTATTAACAGTTTTAGAAACAGTTTTACGTCTTGCGCACCCGATTATGCCCTTTATCACCGAAGAGATCTGGCAACGGGTTGCACCTCTGGCAGGTGTACAGGCTGATACCATTATGCTACAGCCCTACCCTGAGTCTGATACAGATCAAATTGATGCTGAAGCAGTCGCAGCCATTGAGTGGACCCAGCAATTTATCCTGGGTGTTCGGCGTATTCGTGGGGAAATGAATATTTCGCCAGGCAAGCCTTTGCCGGTGTTACTGGAAAACATGAGCACAACTGACCAGCAATATTTGCCCCAGGCACAGGTTTATTTACAAAAACTGGGACGTATTGAAACTATTCACTGTTTAACAGAAAGTGAAACAGCACCAGAATCAGCTATCGCTTTAGTCAATGAATTACGCATTCTGATTCCCATGGCTGGATTAATAGATAAAAAAGCAGAAATCATCCGGCTGGAAAAAGAAATTTCTAAACTGGAAAAAGACTTACCGCGTATTGAAGGCAAATTGAATAATCCTAAATTTGTTGATAAAGCACCGGCTGAGGTTATAAACAAGGAAAAAGAAAAATTAGCAAATATACACAACTCTTTAGCTAATTTTAATGAACAATTACTTAAAATTCAGGCACTATAATTTTCTAATATCATTCCCTAAGATGGGATATGTAAGCCCACCTATATCAACGGGTGAATCTATTGTAGAACAAGGCGTTCAAACGATTCAGGGGGTAGTGATACCCAGAAGGCTGAGGACTAAATGTAACAGGAACTGACTTGGTAAACACTTTCTCGTTGTGTGATTATTTGCTTAAACCTGCATAACTGAATATA
>JAUXBW010000102.1 GCA_030619185.1 Methyloprofundus sp. | reverse complement strand
CAATGCATACCGGGAATAACTGAACAGGCTGCCAATCCATACGTAGCCAATATCAAAATCAGACGTTTAATGTGTATCATTATTATAAATATTTTTTATTAAGATAAATCTGCCATATGTGTGCTACACACGATAGCATAACCACACATCCCCCTATTAAGAAGTAGCCTGAGTACTTCTGCTCACGCTGTTGTTTTAAAGCTTAGTCACCCAGTCATTAACACCTTTTTCAATTAACATCACGGCATTTTCAAATACTTTACGTTCCTGACGATAAGGGTCTGCTATATCAAAACCTCCCCATTGACCTAACCTGAACACCTTCCCTTTCGCACTGGGCTCCTTATGTTCAATAAGCTCTTTATGTGCCATTTCCATAACCAGAATAAGATCAGAATTAACAATCATCCGCTGGTTTATTTGGGTCGCCTGATAGCTTGATATATCTATCCCCCTTTCTAGCATCAATTCGCAAGCATACTGGTCTGGCTGATGGCCAACCAACGCACCAATCCCTGCGGAACTAATATTATAATTTTTTTTGCCTTTGTTGATCAGAGCTGCTTTCAGTAGCGCTTCCGCCACTGGACTACGACAAATATTACCTATGCAAACTACGAGTATATTTTCAAACAAGCGTGAATATCTCTTGATATTGAGTTAATGCATAATTTTATCAAACGATCAGCAACACCACAATTTATGTAGCACTTAAAGTTTAATTTACGCAACAATCACTCCCTTCTTTAGTGTAACGATACGATCAGCCAGAGCTAAACTAGCAGGCCTGTGGGTTATCAGTATCACCGTTCTTTGTGTCAGTAGATGATGACATTCCTCAATAAAACTCTGCTCACCTCCTGGATCAAACATGGACGTTGCCTCATCAAGCACTATAATGGGAGGGTCTTTCAGCAAAGTCCTAGCCAAGGCAATGCGCTGGCGTTGTCCACCAGACAATCTAAGCCCCTGATCGCCAATCAAGGTATCATAAACTTCAGGTAGTTCAGAGATAAAGTCATGTGCATGCGCTGCCCGTGCTGCTTGCTCAATTTCTTGCTGACTGGAAAGGGAACGCCCATAGGCAATGTTCTCCCTGACGGTACCGTTTAACAGCAAGGTATGTTGCGCAACCAGCCCTATTTGAGCGCGCAAACTTGCCAGAGAAACATCACTTATATCCGTATCATCAATTAGAATTCGCCCACCTTTAAGATCAATCAAACGCATTAACAAGTGCACCAGCGTACTTTTTCCGGCCCCATTTTCACCTATAATCGCAACCGTCTCCCCCGGCTGAATATTAAGATCAAGCCCCTGTAAAATATCGGGCCGCCCAGGATAAGCAAAATAAACATTTTCAAAGCAAATACATCCGTTAACTGATGCTAGCTCAGGCTTACCCTCACCTTTGGGTTCTGGCTGTACCGAAAAAAATGCCAGTATTCTTTCTGCTGCTCCGCGCGTACGCTGGATTTGCCCATAGACATTCGCCAAACTGCCTATAGGCTGAGATAATAACATCGCATACAGTAACAGGCTCACCAAATCAGCTGAAGTCAATTGTCCATTTTCCAACTGCACACTCGCCAGCCACAGCAATAACAACATGCCTATCCCCGCTAGAAAGCTAATCGCCGGGGACAAGATCGACTGGATAAATAATTGCCGTTTGGAAATCGCCAATAAGCGTGTGTTTTTTTTATCAAATCGTTCCGCTTCCAGGGGCTCACGAATAAAAACCTTAATGGCTGGCAGTAAGCCTAGATTCTCTTCGATAAAGGAAACCATATCAGAATAAGAATCAATCCATTCCCTGGTCAAAGGACGAATACGCCGACCAATCAATTTCATCGCGACATAATAAACAGGCAGCAAAACAACCGCCAGCAAGGCAATGGATGGATCAATCAAAGCCATCATCACGAATGCTCCCAGAAAGGTGAGTAGCAAAGGTAATAACTGCACTAAAGCGCCAGAAACAAAGGTACTAATTGCTTCAGCATCGTTACTTAACAAAGTCAATACATCACCCGGGCGTTGCGTATGATAGTATGTCATGGGCAGCATCTGCAGGTGATCATACAAGCGCGTGCGTAAACTGGCAGTGATTGATTCTCCCGTGCTGCCAATCAGGTACTGCGTCGCAAAAGCCAGTATACTTTTCAGGCTAATCAAAGCTAGCCAGGCGAGTAGCATCCATTGAATAGATGGAAAATAGCTTTCACTCCCCAGCATTGACTTGGTCAACTGCCCTGCAAGCCACGGATTAACAAGAGAAAGCAGGCTACCCATAAGTAATAAGATAAGTATTGCAAACAATACGCGTCGGTGCGGGATAAAAAAGAGTAATAATTCAGAAAATTTCATGTGCAATAGTCTACCTGTTTACATGGCAACTGTAACGAAAGCATGCGGCTAATCATTATCTAGCATCTTTAAATATCAGCATGTTAAGAGTCTCGTCATTCCCGAAGCCTTTTATCGGGAATCTTTGCTTAACCAGCGAGATTCCTGCATACATAGGAATGGGAATTAAATAACTATTTTAATCTGGATATTATTGTTCAGTTAAATTAGAATATTTATATTTTTAATACCCAAGTAAAGCAATATGCCAACTCCATTATCCAGCAACATATCAATTTCCAGCGAAGTGTTTACTCAAGAGGTTGACGGAGAAACAGTATTACTTGATTTGCAAAGTGAAAATTACTTTGGCCTGGATGAAGTAGGTACGCGAATCTGGCAGTTATTGCAAGAGCATAATGAACTACAAAAAGTATACAATATTTTGCTAGAGGAATACGATGTTGATGCAACGCAACTGGAACATGATTTACAAGTACTTTTGGATAAGTTGCTGGATGCTGGGTTAATTACTGTTGAAATAAACGATAACGCCCACTCCCGTACTAGTTCAGCACTCTAGTACCTAGACACACTCTAAATAACCGATAATGTGGGGAGTAGTTTTTTTTAACCCACAGACTTAATTTATACACCAAGAAGTGGCTTTGCCTGCCCAGTTCTACAGATCGTCATGAAATATTATAAGCTTCTACTGCGTGTAGAAACAAAAAAGGCAGCCTATAAGCTGCCTTTTTTGTACTTTCGCTAAAATTTCTAATTAATTCGGCGGTAGACCAAACTTACCCACCTGTTTTACACTGCGACGCTGACGCAAAACATGAGGCTGGTGTTCTTTGATATATTGCAGTGCGCCACTGGCAGGGTCAAATTGACTGGCATTAATAGGGCCTTTAACAATGCGGAATAGGCGGGCAGTTTCATCTGTATCCATGGTAAATGTATAGCTATTATAATGGCCTTCAAATATCTCCATTGGAATAACTTCCAGTGTTTTCAAATCGATTACACTAAGATCTAGACCTTTCCAGTCATCCTTGCGCAATGGAGTTTCCTTATAAAGGGGAGCACGATCTTTTTCTTTAGTGGATGTCAAAGCAGCACCATCCCAGCTTAAAGTAACATCGCCACCTTTAGCGGCCAAAACAGTCAACTCCCAGATATCACTTTGTTTAAAACCATGGTAATCAGCAAAAGATTCTATACTGCCATCAAGTATAAAGACCACAGCAGCTTTAACATTATGGCTGCTTGCTAGAGAGTTAAATGGTTTAATGATATGTTGAGGACAGGTTTGTTTACATTCAGTTAATTGACCTAATACTGCCTCATTAATACCTTTATAAGTTATGTCATTATCATCAACAGAGACCTTGGTTCTTAAAAACCATTGCTTATTTGGCTTTTGATTTCCAGGCTCTGGCTTTCCCTTGCTCACTGCGATATTGCTAAAACTACTTAGAGCCATAATGGCGGCCAGCGAAAGCATCATTCTTTTATCAAAGTTTGTCATTTTTTATATCCCCCTTATTTAAGCTCTGCGAGTAGAAGTGAGAATGAATCACCAACCATGGCTGCATGAAAAAAACCACTAAAGCGGACATAAAAACCTTCTGCCGACTCTATTTTCCTAGGTGTTCCTGGCGTACCTGCTGTAATAGCTTGATACCCTCCCGCCGAGTAAACATAAGCAATCGGACGCGGTGGAGAATCTTCAAAAAAACCATCTGCACTACCATCAATCAGATGGAAATCAGAAACATTACCCTGAAGTATAGTTAAACTCCAGTCTATAGCACTTGGAAATGGATTGGCAAGCATCACTCGAATATCAGCTGTCGGTATCACTAATCCAGTCAGCATTGCATTAAGATCGTGTACATGCACAGCGGCAACATTTTCTCTACCACTAAAACCTGGTGTAGGGTCAGCAAATACTGGGGTTCCAAGGGCTATCAAAGTATTCGGAACTTGCCACTTTTTATCAGTCCCGGAAATAATCCAGTAGCCCTGACCTTGAACCATAACATCTTGTTCATTAAGTAAGACATAAGCATTCTGATGCCCTTCATAATCAATGCCATTTTGCTTATACATCACCCAGTCAGAGTTAGTACCATAAGTACCTAAATCGGTGAATATTTCACCGATTGTGGCAGGGGTGCCTGTCGCAACTGTTTTCACAAGACATGGCATACCAATCATAGTCCATTCGTTGGCCTTTAACGTCCCGACATGACCACAAGCAGTATAATAAGCATAGGCCTGATTAGCGCTATTACCATTAACCATAACACGAGTAGTGCCGCTAACGCTGATATCACGGCCATAATCAGCCTCGAACTTATCGTACCTCCAGTTTTCCAGCCCTGTACTATCCTGGTTATCATAATAGAGTTGCACGGACCTGCTTCTATAGCCGAAGCCTGCCGTAGTACCACTCTGGGATACATCACCAGAATTAGTATTTACATGGGAACGCAGATAATCATAGCTTGTACCATTGAACTTAAATTGGTACGCACCGCTGCCATACCCTCCCGAACTTCCAAGCAACATTACACTCTCTGCCCCTGGGCTAAGTGAAACGGAGACTCCCAGGTTATAATTGTTCCCAGCAGTAATGCCAGTGGTATTAGCATCAAACTGGGCCTGGTAGGTGAAAGTATCATCGTACAAAAAAACCGCGCCGTCATTGCTGAAAGTCGAACCCGGGGTATCAAAGAATGGGGCACCGATCAATATTGATTGTCCATTTGAGGTGACTGCTGTGCCAAACTCATCGCCTGCAGTATCACCCGCATGAGAATTCTGGAAAGTAATCGTGTTTGGAGTCGCATTACCATCCCATTTATAGTGATACACCTTCCCAGCATCAGTTTTTCCAGAGTCATCATATCTTGGCGCTCCAGATAATACAACGGCTGTATTTGTTACAGGGTCATAACGCACGGATACCGACGATCCAAAACCAGAATCTTGTTGAATATCACTACTGCCATTCATGTTTACAGCGAAACCAACGGCAGTATCTTGCACCCACCCCCCCTTTCCATTGGCTATTTGAGCAGGATCAAATTGATAGAAAAATATTTCCCCCCCCCGGATACTGCCACCATCTTTGGCAAGGTGTGCACCAACAGCTAACAGACCATTTGAGGTGGAAACAGAGTTACCAAAACCACCAAATCGGGCTGTATTGCATGATCCAGTATTACGTAATTGCGTATAGGGCTCATCCTCAAGAATGACTCCCGTAATAGCAGTATTGCCCACACCTAAGCCACCATTACCCCATTTATGAGTGAAATAGTCATATTTATAAACCTTGACCTGACAGAAAACTTGACCGGTACCCTCCCCGGAACCAACAAAACCCCATTCGCCATCAATGACAACCGAATGACCTCCATTGTTGGGTAATATTTGTTCGACAATAACCGGAGCAGCCTGAACAATCCCGGTACTACTTAAGACTAAGAGAGTCGCTATCGTTGTTATCCATTGTTTAACATGTCGTTGCATTTTATTGTCCTCTATTTATTTTCGACGCTGACGTCTATTCGCAACCGCTGAAGCAGCACAATCAGTCGGCGCACACAAACTTGGCGGCAAACCAAAGTCAGCTTTAGCAACGTTACTTTTTACCAGACCACCTAAGACGAATAGTGTCGGTGTCGTATATACCGCCTTTTTTATGAAACTGCGACGCGTAGCAGACACATCCGTTTGTCCTGAATCTTCAGGTCTTTTATTCACAGTAAAACCCCATCTATTAATTTTAAAATTAAATTGAATAAAATTGTAACATAAGAAATCACTAACGCCACTTCACCCAATAAAAAATCTGATGATACAATCTCCATAGCGTGTGTTGTGCGCAGCAAACTACCAGAAGGAACGTACTATAGGTGATTTGTATCTAGTAAGCTGGGCAGAGTAGATTTAACTGGAATTTGTGATATGCTTCACTATTTTATGATACATCTCCGGCAAACGTGCTAGCTCCCAAGGCAGCGTAACTTTATAAACGGGAATAGCTTGTGCCAATGCGCTACGTAATAAAAAGTGTTGCGCTTTGAAGAAATTCAAATCAATAAACCCACTAAAGTGAAAGGCTTTGAACTTTTCCACGCCTTGCAGCTGGTCAATAGTGATCATCGCATTCGCCGCAGCCTTTTCCAGTACATAACCAGCATAAAGCGGCTTAGGTTGCTGTGCAATATTATCCACCGCATAGCCTAGCACTTCTGGCTCTCGATACGGGCGATGAAAAGGGTATGAGGCGACTGCAAAAAAAACTCCCTCCCGCTGAAAGATTGCCAATGAGTCATCGGAATACAGTGCGTGGCCCTGCTGAATAAAATAGTCTGTCAGGGTTGATTTTCCACCGAATGATTCAGCCGCAAAGAAAATGGGCCGCCCTGCCACTTCAACAGCCCCGACATGTAACATTTCATAACGCTTTTCCAGGGCAAATTTTAACGGCAACACAGTATGACATACCCAAAACCGTAAACGCTCCGGGGTAAACTGTGCTTTTGGGTGATACTGAAGAACATGACTGTCGATAGACCAATATAGCATCACAACATCTTCTATATCCAATGCCCATAGACAGCCAGTCCCGGTAGATAATGAAAACTCATTTTTCGCCCGATATCTGGCTTTACGCCCCGACATATCCTGCCAGCCAGAGCTAAACTCTAATTGGCTCTGGCGTATATCTTCCCCCGCTGGTAATACCCGAACTGTTTCTAATACAGGATTGTAGTCATTATCCTGTAATGATGGCTCGCAAGGAAAAAAGATATTAAAGTTAAAAGCTATCATATTGTGGGGTGTGGGGTGTTGGCTGAGCGACTGGTATTTAGATAGCTAATCGAACACACATAAAGCTAGAAATATCGGATGAACGCTAGTTATATGTGTGTCTGTTGTTGAAAGCATTAGGCACCTGGAAATCAACAAACTATGGACTGAAAGTCGTTTTTCGGCTAAAGCCGACTAAAAGCAGAAACTGACTAAAAAGTCAGTACGAATAATAACTAAGTGACTAAAAGTCACTCAATTTTAAAATCATCATCATTATGATTTGAATGTTTATCATGGTTTTCAAGGTACTCTTTTATCATCTCACCTGTTATATGTCCTAAGCTAAATGCCGCGTAACCAACCGCCCAAAAATGTTTACCCCAATATACTTTTCCTAACTGTGGAAAATCATCCTGAAGCTTTCTTGATGACCTACCTTTAAACCATTTAACCATGTCACTTACCGAGTATTTCGGCGGGTAAGATATATACAAGTGAACATGATCTTTACTCACAACTCCATTGATAATTTTAATATCTTTCTGGTCACAAACTTGACGAATTACTTCCCTAGCACGGATTCCAACCTCTTTTGTGAGTACCGCATATCGGTACTTGGTTATCCAAACCAGATGAACTTTTAAATCGTGAATTGTGTGGGATGACTTTCTATAAGACCTCATGAATGAGAGTATACTAAAAGTCTTGCACTAAAGTGCATAGTTTTTACTAACGACTGAAACAATAAAAGTGCTCAATCGCTTGCTGGATAATGCAGGGGAAAAATTTAAGCAGGGTATTAATGCTAGTCAATCAACAACCACGCTTATAAAACGTGGTTTACATTCGGCCTAAAAGGCCGTCCTCAGCAAAACCCCAAGGGCCTTG
>JAUXBW010000198.1 GCA_030619185.1 Methyloprofundus sp. | reverse complement strand
TTAATAGAAAATGCAAGCTATTGGAAAAGTAAATATCAACAAGTTACATGAGGCCCCAAGGTCAGATAAATATCTAACTCATTGATAAATAAGGTGCGAAATGTAAGTTAGTAATACCGGCGGCGGGCTAAAGCCACGTCCTACGGGTTCTCTCTGAGAGCATATTAATACTCCGAGAGATGTGTAGACTTCGTGATTTTTCAGGACTTGCTGATAAAAACTTGTGGGTAATCCCCCCTGTCGTGTGCTTTTACTATAATCGGCAATTAGTAGATTTTAAAATCAGATCAAGGTCAGTCATTATTTTACTGCTCTGAATTACAGAGCATTAGCCTGATTAATCACCTGAGTTGAGGCTAATTCCAGGCCTAGCTTATAACACTCGCTTGCGCGCTCTTGATCACCTTCTTCAGCCAGAAAGTTTCCTAGTATACGATAGGCTTCAACAGTTGGCTCAACACCAATACTTTTGGCCAGGTATTTTTTAGCTTTCTCGGCAAACTCGCATTTAATAGAAATTTTTCCCAAAACTCGCAGTAAGATGGGGTCATTACCATGCTGTAGTAACCATTTCTCAGCCATTTCTAGCTGCCCACGAAAATCTATGGATTGCACGCTGCCGAATAAAACCAGCTGGGTCATATCCCATTTATTATTTAAGGATTTAACCAGGTCTTTTTCAATTTTTGCACCTGCGCCTGCTTCAATCATTGCGGCATAATAAATAGATGGGACACCTGACATAGTTTTGACATGTTCAGGTACACTTTGCCACAGATCCTGAATTTCACGCGCATCTGCATGTTGTTCAGCCGCCTCTTTAAGCAAAACACTATACGTCTCTACCTCTAATAACTTTACTTCTGCCTCCATAAACACTTTATTTTCATGGAAGGCAGGAAGTAGGGCATGAATGGCTTTCCAGTCACCTAATTGCTGGTAAGTCTGATGCATCATCTTTAAAACACTGGCATGAGAAGAGTCAATAGAATGTAATTTAGTCAGTGTCTCCAGAGCCTGATCAAATTGCTTTTGCGATAAATGCAATTCAGCCTGAGTTAGGCCAACGGCTACCTCTGAACCTGGAGCATCTTTGGTTGCACGCTGTAAATACTCGTCACGCTTATCCATCGCACCACGAGAATGAGCAGCGCGTGCTGCCGTTAAATAATGAATTAATGGCGCACCACTATTGGAAGCATGTTTGATTAAAGTTTTTTCCGCTCGCTCCCAGTTACCTTCAGCTGAATCAACCAGGCCAGAAATTAATGCATCTTGAGAGCGATTAAATTTAACTGATTTACCACGCATTTTTAGTTTTCCAGGCAAGCGGATTAACCAACCTAGTAATCTGAACAAGACATAGAAAATAAAGAAGCTGATAATCAGCCCAACAGCAAAGACAATGAGGGATGTTTCCAGGGCCCAATGACCGACTCCAATCAAGACATAACCGGGGTCACCGTATTGCACCATCCACTTTTGCAGGACAAAGGCACACCCTAGGGCTAAAGCAAGTGTACCTAGAAAAAATAAAATATTCTTCATAACCTACCTCCCCGTTTATTGAGCGTTCTTAGTTTCAGGCGACGTTATGGGCGCAGCTTGAGTCTCAGGTTTACTTAAAGATTTAGTCGCTGCAGTGGGCGACTGTAAGGCCTTATCTGTTTCCAGTCTAAGTTTGGTAATATTTCTTAACATTTTAAGTGACTGACTTATATCAGGAAAATTACTCCGGATCTGTATCGCTTTTAACTGCTCTAGTTCATTAAGGAATTGTTTATATTCAGCATCTTTAGTAAAGTTTTTATTTAGCCATTGCCGCGTATCATCAATACCCGCCTGATACAGTGCATCATCATGCTGTACTAATGCTAGCTTAACAATGACCAGTTTGGTGCTCAATTGCTCAGTAATAAATGCTTTTTGTTCTGGACTAATGATCGCGGTTACCGGGTTATCCAGGCGCCTGATAGTAATAATGCCTTCAATTTCAACTAAAGCATTATCTAATGCATCATTTAAATCATCGACTGGATTATCTTCTGCTGCAGCCGATGCTTTACGTGCCAATTCCTGATCTTTTGCTTTGCCTGAATAGGGGAGAAATACGTTTAATTTTGTAACATCCTCTTCCAGCATTTCTATAGTTGAGTAGATACCGACAACATCAGCAACGTGTACTTTTTTTACCAATGCGATTTCCTTAGTGATCTGCCCACGCACTTTAAATCCCGCAGTATCACCACTTTCACGCAAGCGATTATCAGCCGCCTTTAGTGCTTCAATAGTCGTAGGTACATCACCCATCAAGTGTAAGCGTCGGTTAGCAACACTTAATAAATACTCTGCATCAGCAACCAGCCAGTCACCGCGTGTTTTTCCTAGCTGCCTCTGAATACGCTGTATAGATTCTTTTAACCGTTCAGCTGTGTTATCTAAGCGCTCATTATGTAAGTCGCTATGTTCATTTAATTTATGCTCGTAATTGGTTTCTTTGCTACCCACTTCAGCACTTAAGTTAGATAGCTGGTTCTGAATGGCAACCAACTGCTGCTGATACCCTGAAATTTGCGTTGTCAGTTCCTGCATCTGCTGCGAATCTTTACTGAGCTCACCACCTAAGTCCTGTTGCTTATCACGCAGTTGTTGCAATAATAGAAAGCCTGCTCCGGCAAGACCTATCACGACCAGTAAAATAACCAGACCAAACCAGGCACCATTTCGAGATTTCTTTTCCACTGGTGCAGATGCAACTATTGGTGCTGCCTCTGCCTGCTTCTGTTGTTCAATAATTTCAACCACATTCTTCCCCATTCAATAATGCGTTTACCATTGCTGTATCGGATGCCTCAGCAGCAACAATAATATTCTTAAATCCGCTTTTTTTTGCTATTATTTTTACTCGCTGGCTGATAACAACCAATGTTACCTTGAGCAAGTACTTATTCATATCACCGTGCGCCAGCATCTGTACTAAATTTTTTAATGCATCCCCACTATAGATAAGGATAGCATCAAGCGTTTTGTGCTGCAGATGCGCTCTTATCAAACACGTATCAGACACAGGCAATACCCGTTTATAGACTTGCAGATAGTCTACCGTAGCACCGCGCCTTCGCAGGCTCTCCGCTAATAACTCTCGTCCGCCCTCGCCTCGTATTACCAGGCAGGATTGGTCCGTCAATTCTTGCATTTCCTGCATAGCCAGTATCGCTTCGCTATTAAACCCCTGTTGCGGAACTAATACCTTGCTAATTCCGTAGGCCGATAAAGCCTGATAACTTGCTTTACCAACGGCCACACAGATTACTTTTTGCAAGCGATCTATTTTGCCATTAATTAGCTGTAGTGCAAAATTTACCGCATTAGCACTGACAAAAAAAACCTTTTGATACTGTTCTATGCTTTGTATCCGCGCTACATCATCCGCCGATAATGGCTTTGCCTGAATATCAATCACAGGAAAACGAATAGCCTGCCAGCCTTGTTGTGCAATCAGCCTGCACAGATTTTCAGATTGATGATCCGGGCGTGTAACTAGTATATTTTTCCCTGCCTGCATTGTTTTATGACTGTTAAAGCCTACGCATAGAGCTCTTTTAATACTTCACCCGCACCACTTGCCAGCAACTCATCAGCCACTGCACGCCCAATCGCTTCTGCATCGGCTATGGAGCCTGTTTTTTCTGCCCTATAGATAACACTTCCATCTGGCTTACCGACTAAGCCACGCATAAATAATTGTTCACCCTGTAGTTCGGCAAAACCAGCAATGGGAACCTGGCAGCCTCCATTCAGACGTTCATTCATGGCGCGTTCTGCTCGTATCCTGATCGTACTGTCTTTATCCTGCAAAGGGGCCAGTAATTGATTCACTTCAATATCATCTACTCGACATTCAATCCCGACTGCGCCCTGTCCTATGGCTGGCAAGCTTACTGAGCTATCCAGGTGCTGGGTAATCCTGTCAGCAAAACCTAAGCGCTTTAATCCCGCAGCCGCCAGTATAATGGCATCATAATCACCCGCATCCAGTTTGGCTAAGCGAGAAG
>JAUXBW010000126.1 GCA_030619185.1 Methyloprofundus sp. | reverse complement strand
TTACTTTGTTTGGCGGTATTTCCCTGGCGTGCCGTGGCGGGATTTAGATATTTAGCCAGGTCGTTGAAAATAATTTCCTGTGCTTCGGTGTCTAAACCACCAGAAATTCGTCGCCATAATGTCCACCACTCACTCCAGTTCTGGGTTTCATTAACAAATTGAATTTTATTGTTATAGACTTTCCAGAGCTGTTCTACGCGCCAGTTATCTAATTGGTAGCCAAAACCCGGACGTAAACAATAACCGATTAAACCAAGCCAGACACGTTCATGATTGGGTGAACGGCGATGGTTTTTGCGTACCTCCAGTAGTACGCTAAATAATTCACGTAGCAAATGACTGGACCAGTCGTTGCGCAAACCCAGACATTTTTCTAAATCTGTGCGTAAACTTTTTACTGCTTTAGGGTTGATATTTTTAGATTTAGAGCCAAAAATACTTTCTATTAGTTCGACAGCCTGGGAAAAGCCAGCAGGTAATTCTTTAGCAAGTAATGCGGTATTGCTCTTTCTAATTTGAAATTGCACATCCCAGCGTTGCATCTGATCCTGTATAGCAATACATTGTATTTGCAAGGTGCCTACTTCGGATAAAGTCACTGATAACTGTACGCTGACTTCTGCGTGAGTACTGTCGGTTTCCTGGTCAAATGCGACGGCTAAGGGGGGCAGGGGGTGAAAGTCATCATTGATGGGGACGATATCGCCTGCTTTATATTCATTGCCTCCGGTTAAAGACGCTAAATGAAAGCTAACGGGCTGGCCTAAGCGTAGTGAGAATTGCCGGTCTTTTAAGATAATCTCATTACCTTCTTCACTGCCACGCGGCAAGATACAGACACCTTGCTGGTCTTGCTCTGTTCCGATTAATAGAAAGTAACTGCGCGAGGCCCCACCACCAATTTTTGTTTTTTTATGTTCTCGGGCAATGCCATAGCTCACGGCACCGTAGGCGACGGATAATTCGGGGTGCTGGTTTTCCAATAAAGTAGGTGCCGTATCACGCCAGGAGCTAATTAAATCTAGGGTACGCTGGGTTATCGGGTGACTACGAAATACGCCACCATTCAGTAGCAGCGCATCGGGCACGATAGTTTCATTGCCTAAGGCACTTTTGGCAGCTTGCTGATGGGTGTTTAAAAAGGCAGCAATATGTTTGCTGATAGCAGGGTCTGCTGCATAGGGCAGGCCAAATTCGACCACACCACTGCGCTTTTTATCAGGTAAGTCTGCCAGTTTGGATAAGGGGAAAAAACCATCCAAAGCGATTTGTTGTACTTCATCGCGGGTTAAATTGACCGAGCGTGTGCCGCCGATTAACCGGGAGCCGCCGCCTAATAAAGTCACATTGAGTTGTTCAGGTGCATCATCTGCTAAAAGTTGTTCTTTAGCAATGCGACATTGTTCTAGCAAGTAGGAAAGATCGGCCGCTGATAGTTTTTTACTGTCATTACTTAAACGCGACTCAGCTAAATGAGCCAGAGCCAGGTCAATATTATCGCCACCCAGCATGAGATGATCACCCACCCCGATACGTGATAGTTGAGGTTCGTCTGCACTATGATCAATTTTAATCAAGGTTAAATCGGTGGTGCCACCACCGACATCGCAAACTAATAGCAGTTTAATATTATCCAGTGTATTTGTTAGATCGTCGCTATGACGGCGTAACCAGTCGTAACATACGGCCTGGGGTTCCTCTAGTAGGCGAATATGATGTAAGCCGGCGATTTTAGCTGCTTCCAGAGTTAAAGAACGAGCGGCTTCATCAAATGAGGCAGGAACCGTGATGACAATATTCTGGTTTTCAAACAGTGCATCGGGAAATTGATGATTCCAGACGATGCGTACGTGCTTTAAATAACTGGCACTGGCATCCAGTGGGGAAATTTTAAATACCTCTTCAGTGCTACCCCACGGAAGGATGGCGGCTGTATGGTCTATAGAAGGGTGGGACAACCAGCTTTTGGCACTACTGACAAAGCGGCCCTGGGTTTTTGCACTTAATACCCGGGCGGCAGTTCCAATAATCGCTTGATCACCCGAAGGTGAATAGGCCATATCCGTCGCAGATAATTCACCTTCAGCAGGATGATAACGGACAGAGGGTAATAAATCGCGTGTAGAAACTTCCCCCGGGGCAATTAGTTGCTGGATTTCAAAAATCTGAATAGAAGCATTTTTTTGTCGGGTGTTAGCGTAGGCAACCACGGTATGTGTGGTACCTAGGTCTATGCCGATATGATATTGAGCGGATTTATTGTTCACGATAATATAAATTCTCCTTACTATCTGCTATGAAATAAAGAGTATTAATGAAATTGTTTCATTATTGACTCAATCAATATATCGTTGTATACGCGTAATGGCTTCTAAAATATGTTGAAGATAATCAAATAACCTTTGTTTATCTTTGCTCATACGATAATAGATTCACTTAATATCTTATTTCGAAAGGAGTCAGGTAAAGCATTTGGGGTTACTACATCAACATTAACACCGAGTAAAGTTTTGAGTTCAAGCCGAATTGCGCCTATATCCATAAGAGAAGTTTGCGGTGTTGGCTCAATCAGTAAATCAAGGTCGCTGCTATCGGTATCTTCATCACGAATAACGGAACCAAACACACGCGCATTTGTGGCATGGTGCGCCGTAACAATGGCTCTTATTTGATATCGGTAAGTTTCTAAAGCAGTAGATGGGCGCATATATAGTTGACCTTGTTATTTTCTTAAACTGTTAAAGACCGCTCCCACTGAAATTTTGGGAGCGGTCGGGTCAGTATTACTTACTCATCAACAGAACGCACATCAAATTCAATTTTCCAGCGATTGTCATCCTGATTGGAAATTGCTTGTAATGCTAAGGTGCCAATTTCGGTGACCGCGACAGAAAGATGTACGGGAATCACTTCACCTGCTTTACGGTTTTCTTCAGGTAAGGTAATTTCTATTTCATCTAGCTCTTCCAGTTCATCGTCTGACCAGTAATCTAAACGAGTGCCCACATGGTCTTCACGGCGTGTTTTAGAGCCGAAAAAACGGAAGCGAACGGGTTCTCCGACGATCACACCAAATTCATCATTTGGTAACTCAATTTCGGTGCCTTCTTCCATACCAAAGGGTGCAATACATAAGGCTTGAATCTCTGGCGACATACCTGGCACGGCTGGCATAGCACTTTCGACTCCTACATAATAGGAAGCAGCCGTGCCGCCTTTAATACGTACGCCTTTACCCTTGCGTACATAACCATAATATGAGGCTCCACGCGCTACCGCTAAGTCTAAATCCAGTCCGGTTAGTAAACGTGCCTCGTCAGCCTGCTCATTGCGTAACCAGGAGTTGATAACATCCATTAAACGATCGGCGAAGCGTGTTGCTTTTAATACCCCCCCATTAAATAATACCGCAGTTGGGTGGATAAATGTCGCATTTTCTGGCAGGTTAATATCATCCAGGTCATCAATCGCATTTAATTGGCGCGTTAAAAAACTGGCCAAGTGACGTGTAATACCCGCATCTTGTGCATAAGGTAATCCTGCGGTACGTAGACCTGTACGCGCCCGGCTGACAGGCTGTTCACTACTGGCTACTTCAGGTAAGAAACCTTGCAGTAATACCGTATTGACTTCATCGCGATTAAGCTCGGTACGTAGTGTCCCCCCAATTAAAGAGGAACCACGGTTAGGAACAACAATAGGAATATTATCCGCTTCATCATCGCTCAGAATGGTTTCTTTGGCCGCACGACAGGCATGAGTCAAAGCCTGTATTTGCCATCCTTCCAGGCGTTTACCCCCATCTTGTTCCAGTTTGGCTTTTAGCGTATAAGCCAGGGCCAGATCCATATTATCGCCACCTAATAATATGTGATCACCGACAGCAATACGGGTTAAACCCAGTGTGCCATCTTCTTCTGTAACCGCAATTAATGATAAATCGGTGGTTCCTCCGCCGACATCAACCACGAGAATAATATCGCCTACATTGGCATGATTACGCCAATCACCTTCACTTTTTTCGATCCAGCTATATAGAGCTGCTTGCGGCTCTTCCAGTAAAATAGCATTTTTTAAGCCTGCTTTTTGTGCCGCTTCTGCAGTTAATTCCCGTGCGGCTGGATCAAAAGACGCAGGCACAGTCAGGGTAATTTCTTGATCCTCTATCGGTGCGTCAGGGTGTTGTTTATTCCAGGCTGCACACAGGTGTTCTAAATAAGCTGAGCTGGCTTGAAAGGGTGATACCCGTTCGACATCATCAGGTGCTTCACTGGGTAAAATTGCTGATTTACAATCCACACCCGCATGGCAGAGCCAGCTTTTGGCACTAGAAACCAGACGAATAGGGGTTTTAGTGCCTAGATTACGGGCAATTTCACCGACTAGGTAATCAGGCTTTGCAGTCCAGGGCAGGGCTGTTTCACCGTCATTAATCTCGGCTTCATGTGCCTGATATAAAAAAGAGGGTAATTGATCTTTTTCTTCAATGATGCCAGGTCCCGTGAGTTGAGGGATTTGTAAAACCTTTTGAGTTATTTCATCAGCATCGGGGTCTGATATATCGGCATAGGAAAGGACGCAGTGCGTTGTTCCTAAATCGATTCCTATAGAATAATGAGTGCCTTCCAGTTTAGGGGATGCGTCAGAATCTTGCTCTGTTACCTTCTCAATGTCATGGTTTTCGTTATCTTGTTGATCTGTAGATGTATTATCTTCGTTTTGTGAGGCATCATGTTCAGGCGTTTGTTGTGCATCATTTTCTGATTTGTTCATATCGAATAAACCCATTATAGTTCAACCTCCGCAGCAGCAATGATATTCGCATTATGCCCTTCTGTTAGTTTAGGTAGTTTAATATCGCTTACCTGCCAGCCTTTATGCACTAATGTACCAGTAAAGGGAGCCTGACCTACAATATTACCAGTCAAGCGAACTTCTGCTGCATTAAAACCTTTGTTTAAAGTGATTTTACTGCCTTCAGACTCGGAACGTACAGTCGCCAGGCTAAAATGTTCGTTAATAACTTTATTACATCCTGAATGCACAACTCGTGCAGCAGCACCAATATCAGCATCACTATAGGCATTGACATCTTCTTTAACAAAATCAATAAAGCGTGCTTCTTTTTGCAATAGGTTTAACAGTTGTAAAGCAGCATCAGGTGTTGTTTCTTTTAATACGATAGGCTCAGGAGCAGGGAGTTCAACAATTTTCTCTACTTCGACGATTTTTTCAACTTCAACAATTTTTTCAACCACTTTTACTTCGGGTTGAAGTTTAGGGATTTGTGCGGAAATTGCCTGTTGCTTGTTTTCTGTTTTAGTTTGTGCGGCTTGTTTACTTCTGCGCATTAGGCCTATTAACATGGCAAATAACAGGATAATAACGGTCAGTGCCAGAGCAAATACTGTTGCTGCCAGATAGGCATGGATGGCATCGAAAGTACTAGGGATAAGTTCTAAATCTATTTTATATTGGCTGGTGTTCATAAGTATTTTAAAGTTTCAATGGGGTCGCTGGAGCTGTGTTTATCTTGTGTAGGAGCGGTCTTTAGCCGCGAAGGATAATGTACTGTTCGCGGCTAAAGACCGCTCCTACCAATATACAACAATATGTGGCTAAGTATTTATCCCGTATGTATATATGTTGTTATTGAGTCGCTCCTGCTTTTCGTGCAGCTTCGGCAAACATTAATGATTGCAAAATTTTACGTGTTAATTGAATGCGCGTTTTTTTCAGGTAACGATCAGCAATAATGTCAGGTACACCATCGTTGATAAACGTCGCGCGAATTTTTGCTAATTCAGGCTCACATTGCTTGATCACAGCATCAGTCGCGATGCGAGAGTCAATTTTTGCATAGCCCTTTTTTTGCGCTTCTTTATACACGCATTGTGTATAGTCGTATTTGTCTTGCTGCACTTTTTTAATAGTTTCGTCAGAAAGATTACTGCCATTCCATGTTTTAGCGCTAGGCTTTGCTTGCTCTGTCTTTGTTGTTTGAGCTTCCTCAGAGCTTCTTACTAGAGGGGCAGGGCTAGTCGTTTTATTATCATCAGTACAGGCCTGTAGAAATAGGCTACTGAAAATAAGAAATATAATTTTTTGCATATTGTGTGAATGGGTAATGTGTAGTGAATGCTAATTTTACGCGAATGTAGAGTAATGGACAATTACCTACAAATATTTTCAGATTAAGCTATATCATTATTGCCCACAATTGCTGCCCCTTGTGCTGTTAAGCGATGTTTTTGTGTTGGACTTTTGGAAGGCTGGGTGGGTATCCAGTGCCATGGACGGCATCACTGACATCTGTGTGTTTTCAGGTGGATGGGTTATTTATTGCGAATTACCTTACGACATTCAGTAGCTTAATTACTTGGGGGGTAACAGGCAGACAAGCTTCTAAAATAACAGTCAACATATACTCAATAAGGGGAGCTGAAGACCGCTTGGTCGATTATTTTTAAACCGGACGGTTACAAAGAATTATTTACAGGCTCGTATTTAAGGCAATGCGATCTGCTCATAGTGTAGGATTTTTCGCCGTATATTATCCGGTATTCGTACACTCGTTTGCTATGCATAATCAAACCAGACGACAACAGCTCTTGAGATCACTACCGTGCGATCATTTGTTT
>JAUXBW010000023.1 GCA_030619185.1 Methyloprofundus sp. | reverse complement strand
TCTGCTTCCCGATCTCCTGCCACCAGCAGGTACGGAATTTTTTGTAGCGTGTGTTCGCGAATTTTAAAGCCGATCTTCTCATTTCTCAAGTCCGCTTTGACCCTTAAACCACTATTTCGCAAAGTTTTTTCGACTTTTTGCACATATTCGGCATGTTTATCGGTAATTCCCATGATCATGACCTGAGTAGGCGATAACCAGGCTGGAAATGCACCCGCATGTTGCTCAATCAAAATGCCAATAAAACGTTCTAAAGATCCCAAAATTGCCCGATGAAGCATCACCGGAACCTGCTTTGTTCCGTCTTCTGCAATGTAATGCGCGTCCAATCGACCCGGCATTGAGAAGTCAACCTGAATGGTGCCACACTGCCAAACTCGACCTATACAATCCTTCAATGAGAACTCAATTTTAGGGCCGTAGAAGGCACCCTCACCCGTTTGTAAATCCCAATCGAGTCCTTTGGTATTCAATGCTTTTTCTAATGCATGTTCAGCTTTATCCCAAACTTCATCAGAACCCACGCGTTGTTCTGGACGGGTTGAAAGTTTGACAATAACTTCGTCAAATCCAAAATCTTTATAGACTTCAAATAACAAATCAATAAACTCAGAGACTTCACTTTGAATTTGATCTTCAGTACAGAAGATATGCGCATCATCCTGGGTAAAATTACGTACGCGCATCAGACCATGTAATGTTCCCGAAGGTTCATTACGATGACATGAACCAAATTCTGCCATGCGTAGTGGTAAATCTTTATAGCTCTTTAAGCCCTGATTATAAATCTGCACATGACACGGGCAGTTCATCGGCTTAATTGCATAATCACGATGCTCGGAATGCGTAGTAAAAATCATATCACCGAACTTATCCCAGTGACCTGATTTTTCCCATAAACTACGATCAACAAGCTGTGGTGTTTTTACCTCGCCATAGCCGTGTGAGCGTAATTTATCGCGTATATATTGCTCAACCTGCTGATAAATCGTCCAGCCTTTTTCATGCCAGAACACCATGCCTGGTGCTTCTTCCTGGGTATGAAACAAGTTTAAGGTTTTAGCCAGTTTCCGATGGTCCCGCTTTTCCGCTTCTTCTAAACGATGCAGGTATGCATTGAGCTCTTTTTTATCATTCCATGCGGTTCCGTAGATACGTTGCAACATTTCGTTATCTGAATTACCACGCCAATAAGCCCCGGCAATCTTCATTAACTTAAACGCTTTTAGCTTACTGGTGCTAGGTACATGCGGACCACGACAAAGATCAGTAAAATCGCCTTGCGTGTACAAGGACAAATCTTCGTTGCTAGGAATCGACTCGATAATTTCAGCTTTATAATTCTCGCCTAACTCACGAAAAAACTTAACCGCTGCATCTCTGGAAACAACTGAGCGCGTAATCTCAAGATTACTGGCAACCAGCCGCTGCATTTCTTTTTCTATCTTCTTGATATCCTCAGGCGTAAAAGGACGCTCGTAGGAAAAATCATAATAAAAGCCATTATCAATAACCGGCCCAATCGTTACCTGCGCCTCTGGAAAGATTCGCTTTACTGCCTGCGCAAGTAAGTGCGCGGTGGAATGACGAATAATTTCTAGGCCTGCATCATCTTTAGCCGTTATGATTTGCAGGTCGGTATTGTTTTCAATCACAAAGCTTGCATCTACAACTTCGCCGCCAACCCTTCCTGCCAAGGTTGCCTTTGCCAGGCCAGAGCCAATAGATTGTGCGACCTGCATAACAGTTACAGCTTCATCAAACTCACGTTTAGAGCCATCGGGCAAGGTAATTACAGGCATACAATCTTTATCTCGGACATATAAAATAAAAAAGCATTGCTTTTAAAGCAATGCCTTTCTCTTTCAGCCTCCTACAACTGAAAGAATGTTAATTTATCAATTATACTCGTTATTTAATGCATTTGTATACCTATACTTAACTTCAGTCAGGAGCCCCCCGAATACTGAGCTAACTGACAAGCAAAGAAGAGGCCTTCCTCCTCAGGCAAAACCGGAAATCACTTCACTTCCATATAAGTACTCGTGCAAACATTTCTTGACACTTTTCTTTAAAGATTCGCGTAGATATGTTTAATATGCAAGGATAGGTAGAGCGTCTTCTTGCGAAACCCATCATTCTACGTGCAGTTAAGGGTTTCGCTTCGCGCTCTCACGAGCCATTGCGCGCCTAAAAAGCTGGCGTTCCAATCTACTCATCCTACAAAATGTTAAAAAACTTATCGTCTTGTACTTAACAACAACCCAGGTAAAAAAATGAGATACGCACCTATTAAAGCTCTAATAAACCACCCAGAGCACAAGTGGCTTATACGTACGGCATTGATTTTTATTGTCTTGCTTTGCGGCGTTTTACTCGCGACCAATCCTATACTGCAAAAAACCAGCTACCACTTACTAATGGATAGCAGAACATGGCTCTTGATCCCCAATTTTGCCGATGTTATTAGCAACCTGCCCTTTGCAATTATCGGGATAGTCGGCCTGATTTATTGCTTAAGAAATATAAAAGACACATCAATTTCCTGGCGGGTTTTCTTTATTGGACTTATGCTGGTCGCGCTAGGCTCCAGTTATTATCACTGGAACCCCAATAATCAGACTCTGGTCTGGGACCGGCTACCGATGACGATTTGTTTTATGAGCCTATTTGTAGCATTAGTGCATGATAATATTTCCATACAGCTGGAAAAACGCTTATTACCCGCCAGCCTGTTGTTAGGTGCTAGCAGTGTTATTTATTGGCATTACACGGGGGATTTACGTTTTTATGCCTTTATTCAATTCGGCACTTTAGCAGCGATACCACTAATATTGTTTCTCTACAAATCTCATTACACGCATCGTCACTATTTGCTCTATGGCTTATTATTTTATATTCTTGCCAAAATCTTAGAACTAAACGACAGCCGCGTCTTTGAACTTAGCACCAGGTTAATTAGCGGCCATACGGCCAAACACCTGTCTGCCGCAGCAGCAACTTATTGCATTTATCTCATGTTAAAAAAACGCCGCTCTATCAATAGAAGCTAAACGCAGCTTTAGCCACGCCCGACATTGCAATAATTCATCCTGAAAAACATCAAAATATCTTTTTATAAAATTGATCAATAGGAGTAAAGGCTTGCCCAGCTTCGGTATGTTCTGGGGATGTGAATTTTTCAAAGCCCACTATAATCTCACCACTACTGGTATTCACATCCACAGATATTAGACAATAAGGTGCTACATCCCGAGTTGTGGTAATAATCTCAACATCATCACCATTTGCTATAGCAGTAGACGTAGTAATAGAAACAAGCGGGTAAGGAAGAGCCGTTATACTCGTCGTTCTGTTAGGGAATGGAATGATAATATCAGGTATAAAACCCCACTTTAAATGAAAACCCTGTGGAAATGCTAGCTCACTTTCTTCAATTTCAAAAAAAAATGCAAACTCTTCAACTGGCGGGTTAACGGGAGACTGATAAATCTCTTGACCAGTAATCAGACCTAACTTATATAATAAATCTAAGTCTTTTGAAATATTGACCAAAACATATTGACCATTCTTGCGATTAATCGTCAGGAAATTATTGTCCCCCTCTGTCGATTGATAAATCCCCTCTAAATCTATAACCTGCGCAGCATTTGCTGATACAGAAAACAAATGGACCGCGAACAAAAAAAGGATACTGTTTAATATTTTCATAGTTATATCTTATATTTTCTTTTACAAAGGCATCTCATTCTTTCAAATAAACACCCTTACCGATAGTGCGCCCAGAGGCGCGTAGGTCACCCACCCGCTAATAATACATTTTTTTCATACAAATGCAGCATCTTATTGTACCGAAGAGCAATTGAAGATAATGCACAACACGCTCACAACTTATGCGGGATTTTTGTTTGTCTTCAAAACCAGCCCAGCACTTGTCTCTAAAAGTGTGTTGAAAAAAATCAAGTTGACTGACCCCATGACTACTCAGATACATTAGGGTGGTGCCTTAGCAAGCAAATTCCGTACAATCAGTTAATAAAGTACCGCCTACCCTCTGACAATATCCTGATTTAAGAGAGCCTCTCCAATTCATTCTGATCAGTATGCTCGAATGTTTTGCCATAAATATCGACCATCATCGTTTGTGCATAGGATAATTTATCATCGCCCACTGTAACGCTTTGATTAAAAGCAGTGGTACGTGCATTTTCAGCCATAAAGGGCGATTGAATAATACTCCAGTTTTCATCACCTACATGAGCCGCCACCTCTATCAAGACATCCCCCTCTACAGATAAACCACCTTCATACTTTCCGCCTGCAAGCACACATACAGCGCGAGGTATAGTCAGAGAATGCATAACAAGCAACCTTTCAGGATCCCACATCCAATAACCCGTCTGATCGTGAAAGACCTTATTGTCCGCCTTGCGCTTAACTATTTGCCGATAATGAATAACTGATAAAACCTGTGTTTCAGCGTTGCTTACATCACCACAGGCCTCGTAGTTGATAGTTTCATAATAGGGATTATTTTCTGTGCCCTCAGGATCAGGAGCGACATCAAGCCCTTTATCACCCTTCCAAATACCGATTAACCCTTTTAATGGTCCGTAATCTTCCTCTGTTGATTCACTCATTTAGATATCCTTAATGGTCATTTACACACAACCTAAAACAAACCTTTTCCTGTGACAAAATAATTAACCGCATCAGCCACTAAAGTGCCACCTAGTAGAATAAGTAACATCGGCATTAGCACTGCACTCACTCGCTCAAGAAAGGCATTAATAGATTGTAATATAGGTTGACTGCGTGCGCCTAATATTGCGACCAAAATTGGCACAATGGTAAATGGCAAAGCATACAGAATATTATAACAAAGCAATAGCAGCAGTGTTTCAGTCACCGCGAAATTAACTTTAAGAATCTGGTCTAGCGCGGCGAAATAAGGGAGCGCAAACGGAATACCGACAAAATTAACCACTGCACCTAAACCCAGTGCCTTGAAAGGTGTTAGTGCTGCATTTTCTTTACGCTCTGTTTTCTCTGACTTGCGGCACAAGAGCAACCCTACCCATAAGAGCAGAACACCAATTACCAAGCCTATATAGAAATCAATATGCTGAGGATTTTCCAGTCGATGAATCACCCGTTCTAGGCCTAGTGCCAGCATAATTCCTGCACAAAAATAAGCCAGCGTGTGGCCCACCAGAATGGCAATGCTATTAAGAACCGGCCGCCTGGTACTGACGGCATACACCATAAAAGCAAATAAAACCGGATTGATAATATCAGCAAATAAAATGGGTGCTAAAGTTTTCCAGATTTCTATCATCGTGTCATCGTGTCATCGTGTGTAAAATATTAACTAATATCCAGTACAGCACCTATTTGGGCAGACTGATAGCTAGCTAAGGCTATTGTTTTAAATAAGCTATTTAAGCATCACACTAAAATAGGTGCTGCACTAGCAACTACCCGCAGTGATGTTAGCAATCAACCGGTATTTCTACAACACTATTCGCCCAAAAATTCGCCTTGCTGATGCTGCCACATTTGATAATAACGCCCCTGCATTGCCAATAACTGCTCGTGCGTTCCCTGCTCTATAATATTCCCTTGCTCCAGCACAAGAATTCTGTCCATACGAAGAATAGTGGACAACCGATGCGCGATAACCAGTGCCGTTTTATGTTTCAGTAATTCAAAAATAGCAACTTGAACCTGCTGCTCCGTTAGTGAATCCAGAGCACTCGTCGCCTCATCTAGCACTACAATCGGCGCATCCTCAAGAAAAGCCCGGGCTATCGCAATGCGCTGTTTTTCACCACCGGATAATTTAACGCCTCGCTCGCCTACCTGAGTCTCAAATTGCTGCGGTAATTGCTGAATAAATTCCAGGCTTTGCGCTTTTGCAGCAACAACCTGCAGTTCTGCGTCCGAAACATCAGCTCCCATGGTGATATTATCACGTACCGAACGATGGAATAGTTCGGGTTGTTGGGGGATTAAAGATATTTGTTGACGTAATGATGCCAGAGTAAAGTCACGACTATTAATTCCATCAAACAGAATTTCACCACCTTGCGCCTCAACAAATCTAAATAATAAGCGGGTCAATGATGATTTCCCAGAGCCCGATTGCCCAACCAGCGCCACCTTCTCACCAGCTTTTATATGCAAAGAAAATTTCTGAAATAAAGGCCGATGCCCCTCGTAAGCAAAATCTAACTGCCGGAATTCAATCTGCCCCGCACTAATTTTATGCGCCTGCGCCTGGGAACTATCTATTTCCAGGTCTGTATTTTTAAATATCTCACTCATCTCCATCGCATCAGCCAGTGCCGTAAAGAAATTGCGCAAATTGCGCCCAAACTCCCAAAGCCTCTGGATTAACATCAGCAGGATAGACTGAAATAAAACAAACTCACCTACCTGAAAATCTCCCGTCTGCCATTGACCAATCATCAAATACATTAGTAATAGCTCAATAGCAAAGACCATCAAACCTTGTACCGCAAAAGAAATAAACATTAATATCCAGGCTGTTTTTTTGCGTCGATAAACATAGTCGGAAGCCCGATCAACCCGCTGCTGCTCTTTATCTTCCAGTACAAAACTTTTAACGATGAAGATATTGCTGATGGCATCCGAGTATACACCGCCTACTTGAGAATCGGCTTTAGCAACCACTTCATCAAAGCGTAGTTTCCACCAGGAAAAACCAATATTCCACAGCAAGTAAACAATAACCCAGGCAAGGAAATATAAGGCAAACCGAGGTTGCTGTTGATAGAAAAGCGTGAAGGCTATGGCAATAGCCAGAATATTTTGAAATAGCTGAAATAAACACCAGTCCATAATGACTTCAAAAGACCGGGAAAATCGGTTGGCCTGTTTAATCAAGCTACCGGAAAAACTATTTTCAAAGAAAATATACCGCTGTTTTTTTAACACATCAAAACAGCGTTTTTCCAGTAAATTTACTCCCCCACCATCAACGGGAATAATACCAATTTCCAGCACCCGCCACGACAACCAGACCCCCGCATAAAATACAGCAATCATGACCAGATTTTGCAACATCATCGCGTGTGTTGCGGCAGAGTATTCAGCAGCTAATCCATTAGCAATATTTTTGTATAAAACCGGCACATAAAAATCCAGTATCGTTGCGCTACTTAGACCAATAATACACAGCAAGAAATACCATTTTTTCTGCCAGACTACCTTGCTGTATTCTTTAAAAATAATATGCATGTTTTAGCACCCTTTTGTAGGAGCGGTCTTTAGCCACGAATGATGCACAACTATTCGCGGCTAAAGATCGCTCCTACCTGCATTACAATCAATTATTTTTTCTGCACATAAAAAATTTGCCGCTCATCATCTCTAATATATTCGATAATTTCATGCCCTGTTTGTTCGCTATAAACACCAAAATCCAGATGCGCCGCTGGATCAGTTGCAGTGACCCGCACAACTTCACCAGAGCGCATATCTTTCAGTGCTTTTTTTAAGCGCAATAAGGGCAATGGACAATGCAGACCCGCGGCATCCACCTCAATATCATATTCAATCATTCTAATTTCAAATTTTCTCATTCATGCTTTACGAAGAGCGCATATAATAGCACTTCAAACGAACAATCACTGACTCTAAAACAAGAAAGCCCTGATAAAACATGGAGGTTCGAATTCATTCGTACCTACACATACTCCGCATCAGTCACCGCGTAAAGCATAGTCAGTTAAAGCAACCAAGAATCATACGTTTATATCCACATGGAATATTTTCCCTTATTTATCGATTTAAAAAATAAAAACTGCCTGGTCGTTGGCGCTGGTGAAGTAGCCGCACGAAAGGTTGAATTACTATGCAAAGCAGGCGCAACTGTTACCGTCATCGCCCCTATAATTTGCAATAACGTACAACAATTAACATCAAGTTATCCCCACCTGGAAATAATTAAACGAAATTTTGCCTGTGCTGATATTAATCAGCAAAGATTAATCATCTCAGCAACGAACAAGCCTGACATTAATGCACTGGTTGCTGCAACTGCTCAACAGAAAAATATCCCGGTTAATGTTGTTGATAATCCAGAACTTTGTAGTTTTATCGTCCCTGCCATTATAGATCGCTCTCCGGTTATTGCTGCCGTTTCATCCGGTGGCGCATCACCTGTATTGGCTCGCCTGCTACGCGCAAAATTAGAAAGCCTTATCCCCCCTGCCTTTGGTCGAATGGCAAAATTAGCAGAAAAATACCGGAGCTTAGTTAAACAGAACATCAACCCACCTGCGCAACGCCGAATTTTCTGGGAAAAAGTTCTACAAGGCTCCATTGCGGAGTTATTCTATTCAGGCAAAGAAGCTGAAGCTGAAGCACGCTTGAAAGATGCAATACTTAATACCCCTGATAAACTAGATAATACAGGCGAAGTCTATTTAGTCGGCGCAGGACCCGGCGATCCTGATTTACTTACTTTTCGCGCACTGCGCCTTATGCAACAAGCTGATGTTGTCGTGTATGATCGCCTGGTCTCGAACGAAATACTGGAACTGGTACGTCGCGATGCAGAAAAAATTTATGTCGGCAAACAACGCGACAATCATAGCCTACCTCAAGAGTCAATTAATGAACTATTAGCACGCCTCGCCAAGGAGGGTAAGCGCGTTGTCCGCTTAAAAGGTGGCGACCCCTTTATTTTTGGTCGCGGTGGTGAAGAAATCGAAACCCTGGTAGAGCAAAACATCAACTTTCAGGTTGTCCCCGGCATAACAGCGGCTTCTGGCTGCGCTACCTATGCAGGCATCCCACTCACCCATAGAGACCACGCTCAATCCTGTACTTTTATTACAGGGCACTTAAAAGATAATACTGTTAATCTTAATTGGCAACAACTGGTCACCCCCAGACAAACCATTGTTATCTACATGGGCCTTGTGGGGCTGGAAATAATCTGCCAATCCATGATTCAACATGGAGCCTCAGCTGACTTACCCATCGCGCTAATACAACAGGGCACGACACATACACAACGAGTTATTACCGGAACACTGAGTTCCATGCCCGAAAAACTTAAAGGACAAAATATACAGCCGCCTACCTTATTTATTATTGGCACCGTTGTTTCATTACACAACACATTAAAATGGTTTCAAGCTGAATGAGAAGGAGCCCTCGCTTAGGCGAGGCAATATACCCCACCCTGGCTAGGTGGGACTCCTGTTTGAAGGGAAATCAGATGAATTCGTTCCCCGCCTAAAATAGTATAACGAGGAAAGTCATCCATATAACTTTACAAAAACTAACGAAAATAGTTGAAAAATACCCTCAAATTCTCTATCATTTACAAGTTTAATTTTTTCTAGACTGTGTTTATCTGAGTAAAACCGCCCAGAAACACAGTTGTTTTATCAATACAATAAAGAGGAAGAGACCAAATGAAAAAAATACTACTAGCTGTTTCTACAGTTGCACTACTAGGCTTAAGCGCACAAGCATCTGCTACCAGCGATATTAAAGTGGGTAAAAAAATCTATGATCGTGCTTTTGGTCGTGGTTGTGGTGCTTGCCATGACATTGCGTCAAACCCACAACTCATTGAATTGATTAAATCAGGTGATTTATCAAAAGCTAGTTTTGCAACTACTTTAAAAGAAGGTAAAAACGGCATGCCTAAAGCAATGGATGCTATTATGGCAGTTGGCCCAGTCAAAAAAGCAGGTTACTCAGAAGAGCAGGCTATCGATGCTGTCTGGAACTACCTGTCTCAGTAAGGCTTCTCTTACAAGCAATAAACAAAAAGCCGTTCCGGGCAAGGCCTGGAACGGCTTTTTTATGCTTTAAAGAAATGATTGCACAATAGATTTGAACTATTGCTCCATTTGGAAAATATATTTTGTTAAAGGCGGCTAAGGGTGATGGAAACAAATAGCCCTAAAGCCACGCCCCTGTATAGTTAATCAGGATATTTTTTTCTGCTCGCTGATACTATGCTCTAGTGCATACCGCCTGCGCACCCAAACACTACCAATAACAGCAACCATTAGTCCACACGAAGTTATCAGAAAGTACACCAAACCTTTCAACTGTGAGACTTGCTCAGCTAAAGCAAGAGTTTCTCTATTTTTTGGTTGATATAAATATTTCGGTGCAATCAAACGTCCCGCGCCTGTCTCTGAATAGGTTTTTAAAACGACCAAATCATCCTGCAAAGCATGAATAGTATCCAGACCCGTCTCAGAAATTGTTCCAGCTCGCAAAGCTTCTTCCAGAATTTTTAGCTTGCTTTCAATAGAGCCACTCACTAAACCGACTAATTGAGACTTTAAAGCATCCACTTCAGCGGATAAAACCGGGTTCATCTGCACTTCATACAGTTCAGTTGCTTTCACTGCAACAGCAGGTTGCTTGACAATATTATATTCGGGTATCAATAACATACCCATAAAAATAACCGTTACCATCAAACCAACCAGCATAGCGAACACCCACCGGTTCATTTTCAGCACACTGATCTGTGTTGCTGAATTTAGAACAGTCAGATTACGCACTGATTTATTATTCTCATTATTTTTGCGTAAATCGCCCATTAAACCTAATCCTCTTCCCCTTTCAAGAATCCGAACCTGACATTATACAAGTTTGACAAAAAAAATCCCGCTCACTTTTACAGTTCATGGGATTTATTTTAAAACTATTTCAGCCTCTTGGCTGCAATACGCATTCTTAAAGCATTCAACTTAATAAAACCTTCAGCATCTTGCTGATTATATGCTCCCTCATCATCCTCAAAAGTAGCAATCGCTTCGTCAAAAAGACTATCAGAGTCAGAAACACGCCCCACAACATCCACATTACCCTTATATAACTTTAAGCGAACTTTACCATTTACCGTCAATTGCGACTGGTCAATCATGGTCTGCAGCATTTCCCGTTCGGGACTCCACCAGTAACCATTATAAATAAGCGTTGCGTAGCGCGGCATTAACTCATCCTTCAAATGAGCCACTTCGCGGTCCAGAGTCAATGATTCAATCGCCCTATGCGCCCGCATCATGATCGTACCACCCGGTGTTTCATAACAGCCCCGCGACTTCATACCGACATAACGATTTTCTACAATATCTAAACGACCAATACCATTATCGCCACCGACTTTATTTAATTTAGCCAACACCTCAGCAGGCGAATGTGGTACACCATCTATGGCAACAATATCACCCTGAGCATAAGTCAATTCCATATAAGTCGCTTTATCCGGCGCGACCTCTGGCGATACACTCCAGCGCCACATATCCTCCTCTGGCTCCGCCCAAGGGTCTTCTAAAATACCCCCCTCATAAGAGATATGTAGTAAATTAGCATCCATAGAATAAGGGGAAGCTTTACCTTTTTTCATTTCTACCGGAATACCATGTTTCTCAGCATAAGCTAACAGCTTCTGCCTGGAATTCAAATCCCACTCACGCCATGGTGCAATAATCTTAATATCAGGGCGCAAAGCATACGCGCCTAGTTCAAAACGCACCTGATCATTTCCTTTGCCTGTTGCGCCATGCGAAACCGCATCCGCACCTGTTTCATTAGCTATTTCAATGAGCCGTTTGGAAATGAGAGGTCGTGCAATTGAAGTCCCTAATAAATATTCGCCTTCATAAATAGTATTTGCACGAAACATAGGAAACACATAATCACGCACAAACTCTTCGCGTAAATCATCAATATAAATCTCTTTAATACCTAAAGACTTAGCTTTTTTACGTGCTGGCTCTACTTCTTCGCCCTGCCCTAAATCCGCAGTAAACGTCACTACCTCACAATTATATTCATCTTGCAACCACTTCAAAATAACTGAAGTATCTAAACCACCCGAATAAGCTAAAACTACCTTTTTGGTATCTGACATCACGTACAAACTCTAAATAAATGAAAATTTATCAATTATACTATAAATATTGCCTGTTTCATTTTAATAATTCAGACCCACATTGAGCAAAAAGTAATCCACAGTAACCCTATAGCCGGGCAAGGCAATTACCCTAAAATGAAAATTACATTTTACATCTAGATAAAACATCCCACCCTGCCCCGTGCCTGCCAACGAGAACCTAATATTTGATACATTTAACTGTTCAGAAACAGGCTAAATTTATCTATCCTATTACCAACGAGATGTACTTCGCCATGTTTCCCGCTTAACGCAGTGACACAAATAACCGATAAATCAATATGATAGCTTGAACCCAAAAATTATTCCTTAAAAAAAAGTTGACGACAAAAAGGATAGCTGGAATAATAGCCGTTCTTTAGCAAGCCCAGGTAGCTCAGTCGGTAGAGCAGAGGACTGAACAAACAGGCTAGAGGTTGTTGATTGCTTCCATAACTCAGCTCATCGCCGTGTCGGCGTCCTCGCGATTAAAATCTACATGCTTTCTCTTTTTGTAACCATATTTGCTGAGGTCAATGTGAATTGCTGGAGTAACGTCGTGTTGCGCCAGGCTCGATTTCACACAGTGCATCGGACAACCGTCAAGCGCAACAATTGGCCACCTGGATTTTGCTGTTTTAACCAGCCCGGGGACATGGCCACCTACTCCGGCGATGCACGACATTTCGGCAATCCCCTGTCTGTCCAGCTTGATT
>JAUXBW010000176.1 GCA_030619185.1 Methyloprofundus sp. | reverse complement strand
GTGCCTTTAATATCTTTGACAGTTTTAAAAACTCAGCTCTTCCATTACACCGCGTTTTTGCTGTTCAAACTGCTCTGAAAATTGCGCCCATACCCCCGCTTCACGCGCGAGTTGCTTAAAATTTTCCGAGCGGTTAGTCATTTCAGAAGCTACTAGCATCAGTTCTAATTCCAGGGGTGGCATAGCTTTCATTAATGATTTAACCAGCTCCCTATGTACACCATTACAACCAAAATCTCCAAGGGAAAGCGCCCTAGAAAAACTGTAAAACTGCTGCATACGGTTTTCACATAAGGCAGCAAAACGTGCTGCTTTTTTGGTATTTTTTAACGATTCGCTAATAGCCAAAGAGGCCACTGCTGCATTATAAAAAGCATTCTGTACCCCATGTGAAAAGATAGGGTCTACAAAACCTGCCGCATCACCGATGCAATAATAATTCTCCCTACAGGTCTGGTTGGCATAATAGGAATAATCAGGGCGGTATTGTAAAGAGTTTGCTATAAACTCAGCATCTCTTAATAAGTCTTTCAGGTAGGGTATCTGCGCACAACTCTGCTTAAAATATGTTTCGCGCTGAACCTTATTCATGCCTGTCAGTTTATCGGTATGTACGATCAAACCAACGCTAGTTTTCTCACGCAAAACAATATGCCATAACCAGCCATCATCATGTGACATGACAAAAGTCACGGGTGTTACCGTCTTTAATTCTGCATGAGAATGACTTTGTCGATCCACACCGACAAAACGCGAATTTTTGAAATACCCCCAAAGAGACAAGAAGTTCATTTCTGAACTAATGCTTTGCCGCGTCTCCAACTGATGCGCCAATAAAGAACTATGCCCACTGGCATCAATCACATACTGACACTGTATCGTTCCTTCCTGGTTAGGGGTGCCACGGGTATCGGTATAAGAAACAACAGGCTCAGATCCGGATAAATCAACTTTTTTAACCACCACCTGATTAAAGACCTGCGCGCCCTGCTGCTCAGAATGCTCAAGCAGGAGCTGATCAAAAATATCCCGTTCTATATGCAAACCTGGCCGGGTATAGCCATAGTCCGAAAATAGAATCTGATGTATTTTATTATTCCAGACAGTAATTCCACCGGCCTTACTAAGAAAGCCTTGCTGCTGGATTTTTTCTGTCACACCCAGTTGATCGGTAAATTTCCAGAAATGTGGAATTAAACTTTCACCCACCTGGTTGCGTGGAAACCTTGCGCGTTCCAGCAAAACCACATTCACCCCGTTTTTTGCGAGGTGAGTTGCTGCACTACTGCCTGCAGGACCACCGCCGATAACCAATACGGTGCATTTTCTAGGGATTGAATCTGCCATGATTAAGACTTATTCCTCAGTAATCACATATCACCTAAAGTGGCACCATCAACTGGATTTTTTAGCCACTCGGCAACATCCTTCCCTAAAGTCTTGGTACAACGCCCTAATAATGAACAGGTCCCTTTATAAGCCCCCATAAACCCACCCATAGAAGCGCGGCTAGCGGTAAATGAAAGCGTCTTTTTACCTTTTCTTAATAAAGAGCCTTTGATAGTAACCCACTGCCCACCACGTCCAGCCCAGGCATTCTTTTTATACTGGGGAACATCAACAATCTCTATTGTTAAAAAATCAGACTTTGTTGATCTTTTTGCCTCTAAATTGATACCCGCATATTGATCCTGTGCATAATTTTGTACAAAACCAGATAATTTGGTTAATAGCTGGCATTCCTTACGTATTGCTTCTCTAACCTGTAAATCCTTGGCAAAAATAACAGGGGCAATATTTAGCGTGCCCGTTCCAGAATAACTGACGGCCTCAGCCGCCTTTTCAACACTAGGTGCATCACTAGAACTATTATTTGCACAGGCTGTCACAAATAACATTAAAAAAAGGGCTAATAAATTCAATTTTTTCATAACATTCTCCTAGAGATTAAGCCTAATCTAACGGATCAGGCAGGAATTGCTTATTATTAGTCCTGAACACGAACTACTTTATTATCCTCAAAATGAACAATAAATGTATTAAAACGATTACTCCAGTATGTCCAGGCATCTGCTTCCAAGGAGGCTGTTCTGGTAATAGGTGGGAACCCTATAGCAACTTTTACCGCCTGTTTACTCATACCTTTAGCGACAGCTCCCTGCTTAATATTTTTCTGCTCTAACGAACTAAACTGAGATAAATTCACCTTGGTATTAGCCAGTAACTTATCAAAAGCCTGATAAACATCTTCGCCAGTATGTTTGGGAACATTAACGATTAATAATTCCTGATTTTCTGCAAGCAGCTTAAGCTTGACTATTTTTGGTGTTATATCTAATAACTCTACTTCGGTATTTACCCCAACAAGAACACCCTTCCGATAATTAGTCGTACGAAACCTGCCTTTTTCATATTGTATCGTTACCTGGGTGTAGTACTTTTCTCCTAGCTGTACATTTTCTGGTAACTGTACTGGCCTCGAATTCGTGTTTTGACAAGCTGTTAAACCTAAAAGTATTACCAGCATCATAACTTGTAATAAACGTTGCATAAGAAACTCCTTAATAATAGTAACTACTACTCAAAATTGATATTACCTTAAACTTAGGCCATTTTATTTCTACCACACAACAAACCCTGCTGAAACGAATTATTCTCCTGCCATAGATCACCCGCTAGTAAAGCGACAATTTCCCGCTTTATATCTAGTTGCCGGTCCGATTCAAAAAACAGGTTTTCGACTATATTAGAACAATAAAAGCGCTCGATTAGTAAATGCATCGTCTTGAACCCTTTTTGATAAAAAGCATCACCTTGTTGGTGAAGCTCTTCTGCCCCTTCTGTTCCAGAGACTAGACCCTTATGTAATTGATCCGCAATAAATTCGGCTGTTTTCACGGCAAAAAAGAAGCCTGAGGAAAACACTGGATCCAAAAATCCCGCTGCATCACCACAACAGGCAAAGCGTCGGCCATAGCGTTGCGTGTTGCGGTAGCTAAAGTCAGCTTCTATTTGTACTTCCGAGAGTGTTTGTGCTGCAATTAATAGTTCACTCATATAAGGTGAGGCTTGAATAGCTTGCTCAAAAAGTGCTGCCTGCTTTAACTCTCCAGAGGTATTTTTCTGTACCACTAAGCCAACACTTAAGCGCCCCTCTGTTAAAGGAATGCACCAAATCCAGCCTATATCAGATAATAGTATCTTAATATTACCATGCGCAAAAAGATCGTTGGCAGCCTCATTTTCAGCTAACTTATAATGTTTATAGAGAGCAAACTTCCCTAGATTTTTTATCTTATCAATACTGCGTAACTTCTTACCCATTAGAGCATCACGACCTGTCGCATCGATTAAATACCGTCCTTGATAGTGGGCTTTATCGGTATCAAGCTGAACATTGCTCTCTGCGCAGATTACTGACATAACCCGTTCTTGCTGCTTTACTATTACGCCATGTTCAATCGCGTTATCAAATAGGCGTTTGTCAAATACTGACCGCTCCACCTGAAAGGTATGATACTTACCCTCGAATGGAAAATAGGTACGTCGCCCTGAAACTTCATCAATAAACTCAGCTCCGCCTTTTTTTAAATTCCCTTTATCCCAGTCTATACCCAGCCGTTGCATCACCGACTCACTCATCGGTAACATGGATTCGCCTATGTGAAAACGCGGGTGCTGGTCGCGCTCAATTAATAGCACGCTATGACCATATTGCGCCAGTAATGTTGCTGCCGTTGTGCCTGCCGGTCCAGCGCCGGCAATAATAACATCGTAATTATTTTTTTCCACTCTCAATCTCTCTTAGTGCTGCATTTTTCTTTGCTCTCTTTCAACCTATAAATATGTTCGGCTTTAATATCAAGAATCTGTAAATAATTTCACGAATTACCTGCCAAAAATTATCACTTAATGACTCATCAAAATCTTCTGTTAGTCGAATTTTTCCTTTGTACTCCCCCACAGTTCTTTGCTTAACACTTTTTTGTTGCTGCTGTTTTTGCAAAAAATGAACATAATTAAAAACCTATTTTTGTAAATCAGCGGGCAATACTTCAAACTGACTCGTCCAGATAGGTGCTTTTATATTTAACGGTACTATTCTCGGCTGCTTGTTTTGTAAAGCAAGTAACAACGGAATAACTGCTGCCGCTGGTGCTGCTTCCGTTAGTTTAAGCCATTCAGCTTGCAAATCTTGTTTATACTGCTGCGAAATCTGAGGCAAAGTAATCGCCCCTAGCGATTGATCAGCTTCAGTACTCAGCACAAATGCACAGGCGAATGCTGTTTGCCCTATGGGTGGTGCCAGGTATTGCGGCCATAGTTCATCATAACAAACTAGCAAACGCTCGCCACTACTTTGTTGCAACTGCGCCCATACTTCAATCAAACCCATGGCGAAAGTATCATCGGCAGCAGCAATGGCCGTAGCCGGAGCCTGGCATTTGTTTAAAATCCCCCAGTAGCCTGCCGTGGTATTATGCACTGAATTATGAAACTGAGTTGGTGAAAGCAATTCATTATCATCCGGTAACAGGCGACAAAGCGCATCGGTTACCTGTATTTCTCCGCCTAATGAGGCAAAAACCGAGGCCAAATTTTGAGTATCCGAGCCAGCCTGCGCACATGCGTGTATTGCTGCGGTAATCGCCATGCGCGTGGTCTCACTGGTACGTCTGCGCATTCCTGCAGGAATCAAGCTTTTGTCAATATCACTGCCTTGTAGATTAAAAGCTGCTAATATCTCACTGTCAGGGCAACACACTGCCGCTGATTTAATAAATAACTGATTCATCATAACGCGACAATCACACTGGCATTATTACCGCCAAATCCAAAGGAATTACTCATTGCAATTTGCATGTTTTTTGTCTGTAGGGGGGATTGAATAACCTGACACTGGCATTCATCATCAAGTTCCTGTAATCCCTGAGTGCCTGGAATAAATTGCTGCTGTAGTGCAGTGAGTGCAATAATGGTTTCT
>JAUXBW010000100.1 GCA_030619185.1 Methyloprofundus sp. | reverse complement strand
CTTCCTAAGACCGCTTGGCCTCCGACTTAGTGAAAGAAGCGGATAATATCAGCGACAAATTAAAATCGATAGGTATACTGACGGGGCACTATATTTCTGAATAAAATACACTTATCAAATCAACGGTAACCGTTCAGTCCTCCTCCTGGAGGGGTTAGGGGAGGTTTTATTAGATAATTCCCCACCGCCGCCCTCGATTTCTCAAGGGAGAAAGTGAACGCTTACAAGCAAACTTGTCGAACCAACCGGCTGTTTATTATTCTTTATTTCTAAACCTTTTTTCAACTTATAGTTCAGACCTCTTGTTTATGTTCTTAAAAATACAGCAAAAATTTCAAATAACACTTTTTATTATCTTATTACTGCCCCTCGCGCGCGCGCAAGCGGAAAGTGAAATAAAAATTCCAGCACCGCCACGCCTGGCTGCGAGCAGTTATTTCTTGCAGGATTTCGATAGTGGCCGGATTCTGGCAGAGAGAAATGCAGATGAAGTACTGCCACCTGCAAGTCTGACTAAAATCATGACAGTTTATATTGCCTTTCGTGAGTTAAGTAATAACCGCCTAAGCCTTGATGAAATGGTGACTATTAGTGAAAAAGCCTGGCGCACACCCGGCTCTAAAATGTTTATAGAGGTAAATAAACAGGTCAAGGTAGAAGACTTATTAAAAGGTATTATTATTCAATCAGGGAATGATGCCAGTGTTGCCATCGCTGAACATATAGCCGGCGATGAACAGACCTTTGCTGAAATGATGAACCAGCAGGCGCAGCGCCTAGGGATGAATAGTACACATTTTATGAATGCCACAGGTCTACCTGTGCCCAAGCAACATTACACGACGGCACGAGATCTGGCGACATTAACCCGTGCGGTTATTAAAGAATTTCCAGATTATTATCGCTGGGATTCGATAAAAGAATTTACCTACAACAATATTACGCAAAAGAACCGCAATACTTTATTATGGCGCGATGAGACAGTTGACGGAGTAAAGACAGGACATACCGAAGAAGCGGGATATTGTTTGATTGCTTCTGCGAAACGGGAAAAAATGCGTTTAATTTCAGTGGTGATGGGTACTAAAAGTAAGAGTGCCCGTGCTAATGAAAGTCAGACTTTGTTGAATTATGGTTTCCGGTTTTTTGAAACACATAAATTATATGATGCCAACACGGAATTGACCACAAGCAGAATATGGAAAGGGGCGAGCGATACTGTGAGTCTGGGTGTTGCAGAAGATTTATACGTGACTATCTCAAGACGACACTACAAGGAAATGAAAGCGGCAACCAGCGTGGATGTAAAAATCATGGCACCTGTTGAGCAAGGTGACCAGCTGGGCGTGGTTAATGTTACCTTACTGGGTGAAGCCGTTAGCACGGTGCCGTTAGTTGCATTAAATACAGTGGCAAAAGGCAGCTTTATACAGCGCACCTATGATGCAGCTTTACTGTTGATGAAATAAAAAACCATGCAAGATAAAACAGTTTATTTGAATGGTGAATATGTGCCTTTATCAGAGGCAAAGGTTTCAGTATTAGACCGTGGCTTCTTGTTTGGAGATGGTGTTTATGAGGTAATTCCAGCCTATTTTGGTAAATTATTTTGCCTGAAGGCGCATTTACAACGTTTAAGTAATAGTCTAAATGCGATACGGCTGGATGTACCTTTCGATGCAGAGCAATGGCTAGACATATTACAACCGCTATTAATCGAAGGTGATGCACAATATATTTATCTGCAAATCACGCGTGGTGTTGCCGATAAAAGAGATCATGCCTTTCCTGAGCATTGTGAACCCACGATTTTTGCTATGTGTTCAGCCATTGTCCCTTTTGCGCGAGAACAGGGCGTTCAGGCTATCACGCTAGATGATATGCGCTGGCAGTTATGTCATATAAAAGCCACTACGTTACTGGCAAATATCCTGCTACGTCAGCAAGCAGTCGATCAAGAGTGCGCAGAAGCTATTTTAATTAAAGAGGGTTACGCAACAGAAGGAGCAGCGAGTAATATTTTTGTGGTGCTGAATGGCGAGTTAATCACCCCCCCCATAAGCCATGAAATATTGCCGGGTATTACCCGGGATGTCATTATTGAATTAGCACAAGCGAACGGGGTCAGTGCACGCGAAGAGGTTATTTCACTTGCAGATTTACAGACTGCCAGTGAAATCTGGCTGACCAGTTCTACACGTGAAATTTTACCGGTCACCGTGCTGGATAATAAACCCGTAGGTGATGGATGCGTTGGTCCTGTATGGCAAACCATGCAGACACTATTTCAAGAGTATAAGCGAGTAGCCTAATGAGCGAGACAGAGCATGAATCCCCCTTTGAGTTTCCTTGTCAGTTTCCCATTAAAGCGATGGGTAAAAACAAACCTGATCTAGACGCAATTATTGTGGCTCTTATTCGTCCCCATGTCGAAAATTTAAGTGAGGGAGCCGTTAAAACACGGCTTAGTAAAGGCGGAAATTTTATTGCGATTACCGTGGAAATTGAAGCACAAAGCAAAGCACAACTGGATGCTATCTATACCGACTTAAATGCTTGCCCGCATATAACAATGACCTTGTAATACAAAACTAATTAAATTTCTTGATATTGATTGTTGTTAAAATACGTTTGAAGGACTACTTATAGCTGCTATTAAGAACCTAAGAATGTCCCTAAAAAAATCAATTGCAATCAGTGCCTGCCTGCTAGGACATAAAGTCCGCTATGATGGAGCGCACCAAGAAAATATAGTTATCCAGCAGCGATTAGAGCCTGGTTTTCATATTATTCCCGTCTGTCCCGAAGTAGAGATAGGTCTGGGCGTGCCGCGTGACAAAATAGAACTACATCAGCGGGGCGAACAAATACATTTATTAAGCTGCAGTCTACCCCTTATCGATTTAACAGAACAAATGATTGCTTATGCGCAAATATTCCTGCATAAACATAAAATATTCGGAATGATCTTAAAAGATAAATCACCTAGCTGTGGAGTAGCTAACTGTAAGCAATGGAATACAACAGGGGAAATACAATATCATGGCACAGGGATTTTTGCCGCAACCATCATGCAGTTAAAACCTGAATTACCCATGCTACAAAGTAACCAGGTAACACAGTCGCGTGACCTGGATGACTTTATAGCTAAAGTGAAGAAATATGCAGATTAATATACGTCACTTAGGACTGCAAAACTATTTAAGCTGCTGGAAAAATATGCAGAATTTTACTTTGTCCAGAGATAAAAACAGTGCAGATGAAATCTGGATAGTTGAACATTTTCCAGTATTTACTCAGGGGTTAAATGGCAAGCCAGAGCATGTATTGCAAGTATCGGATATCCCAGTAGTCAATACTGATAGGGGAGGGCAAATTACCTATCATGCGCCAGGGCAACTTGTTGTTTACACCTTAATTGATATAAAACGCAGAGGGCTAGGTGTGCGTCAGTTAGTGACCGTTATTGAGCAGGCCATGATAGCAACGCTTGCACAATACGGCTTGCAGGCAATCGCAAAAGCCGAAGCACCGGGCGTTTATATACAGGATAGGAAAATAGGTTCGGTAGGCTTACGTATCAAAAAAGGTTGTAGTTATCATGGCCTGAGTTTAAATAACCATATGGATTTAACGCCTTTTAGCTCTATCAACCCCTGTGGTTATCAAGGCTTACAAGTCACTCAGTTAGCTGATCTAGGGGTAAATATCAAGACCAATGAGCTGGCGATACCCGTAGTAAATTCTATTGTAAATGGGCTCCACACGTCTGCGCAAGCGGTTTAGATCAAGCTCTATTGTTATGAGGCAATACTAAAAAAAAGATACCTTATGCCTCCAATATCGGGGTTTCTAATGTATTGTAAAAATACCTGACAGTCTATAAATAAAGGTGATGTTTCCATTGTATTAAAAATAAAAACCACGTTCTTAGAACGTGGATATTTAATTAGATAATCCCCCCTCAACTCCCTCTTTCACAAAGGGGGAAGTGAGCGGTTACTTTTGCGCTGGTGTGAGAAGAATAAATATTCGCTAAATCGACAGACAAAGTATCGCCTGTAGTGTCCCCTATCACTATATTTAAATTTCCTATCATCAATGATAGGATATAGCGAATTATGTGAGAGGATTAATAATATAGCTCCTTTTTATAAGATTTTTGCACCACTAGCGATCTCGAATTATTTTGATAAAGAACCCGGACGCGCGTGATGCTACTACATGGTTTAATTATGATTTACTGGTTGTTTTAGAAACTGTCGATTTATTAACACCTAAGAAATGGGCATAAATAAAGAATCTGTAAGTGCGGATTTATCCGCATACTCCGTACGTAATAATACCTGATTACCACAATCTTCAGCTATCTTGAAAAACTTTATTTATCAATCGAATGTCTAACGTAGCCCGCATGTTGTTACGGAATACGGAATACGGGAAATAGGAGTCACGAATATCCCGTATTCCGCATGCTCCATAACGGGCTACTATGAATTTAAGGAATAGGCTGAATTTTTACCTAATCACAAAGGATTTTGCTTCGAGTTAGAACTTCTACGTTATGGTTGATTGTTTTAGCGTACTCATAATAGAAACAATACGATCAGCATAATCAGGAGCCGCCTTTTTAAACTGTTCAAGCATTCGTTTCTGAACCGATTCTTCCGCTTTTATCAGTCCTTCAGCAATCGTTGTCGTTAACTGTTGTTTTTGCGATTCATTCATAATATGGAATAAATCACCAGCCTGGCTGTAGTGATCTTCATCATCCGTTACACCATATCGTTTAATCCATGCATTTTCTAATATTGGCATAGGTGGTTCAGCAATCGAAGGCTGAGGTACTGGTGCACCCTCGTTGATCTGATCATTTGGATAAAAGTTAACCGCTGCACCTTGAATGTTACTTTGACCGTGTACAGGACAACCTGCCATTGCACCATCTCGTTGATAGTGATTCACTGGACATTTGGCTGCATTGACAGGGAGTTGATTAGCATTAACACCCACACGGTAACGATGTGCATCCTGATAAGCTAATAACCGACCTTGCAACATTTTATCTGGTGATGCGCCTATGCCTGGTACCAGGTTGCTCGGTGCAAAACAGGCTTGCTCAGTCTCGGCAAAATAATTTTCTACATTGCGGTTTAATTCAAGCTGACCGACTTCAATCAAAGGAAAATCAGCATGAGGCCATATTTTAGTCAGATCAAAAGGATTAATGTGATAATTCTTCGCTTCATCCTCAGTCATGATCTGAACGTTGGCTGTCCAGCTTGGGAAATCACCACGATCAATCGCTTCAACCAGGTCTTGTTGTGCACCAAAAGGCGATGCTTGTGCAGCCTCTTCATTGGTCAGACACTTGATGCCTTGATTTGATTTAAAATGCCATTTTATCCAGAAACGCTCCCCCTTATCGTTCCAGAAACTAAAAGTATGTGAACCAAAACCATGCATATGTCGAAGCGAAGCTGGAATACCTCGGTCTGACATCAATATGGTCATTTGATGTAGGGATTGTGGGTGATTTGCCCAGAATTCAAACATAGCGGCGGGATCAGGCAGATTAGTTCTTGGGTTTTTTTTCTGTGAATGAACAAAGTCAGGGAATTTAATCGGATCACGTAAAAAGAAAACAGGCGTGTTATTACCGACTATATCGTAGTTGCCTTGCTCAGTATAAAATTTGATAGCAAAGCCACGAGGATCACGCGCATAATCACTGGAGTCCTGACCACCACCAACGGTGGAAAAGCGAATAAATACCTCTGTTTTCTTTCCTGCTTCCTGTAAAAAGCTAGCAATGGTGTAATCACTTAATGATTTGCTGACAGTGAATGTACCATAAGCACCATTTCCTCTAGCATGTACAACACGCTCAGGAATTCTTTCTCTATTGAAATGTGCTAGTTTTTCGAAGGTATAGTGATTATCAAAAGTTAAAGCGCCGCGCTCACCTGCGCTGATGCTATTGTCATCATCTGCGACAGGTGAACCTGTTGCTGTTGTTAAAGTTTGTTTTTTCATGATTCGTCTCCTAATAATATTTGAACAAATTTTAATTTTGCTCTCAGGGTAGATCTTAGAAAAAAATCAATGGTATGTAAAATTGATTATTTATATCATTATGATTGATTTCCTCAATCATTGAGTGACTTACTTACTACACGAATAGATTATATGTTCATGCTTCTAAATGGTCTATAGACATGGAGACAAGCTCAACAAGCTTAAGCATTAACTCTGTTCTGGCACTTGTTTTTCTCCAGACTAATCCAATGCTACGGCTGGGAACCGGTTCTGTAAAGGAAATATAACTAATGCCTGTCTCAGCTTCATTGATTGCAATTGTCGGCATAAAGGTGATTCCTGTACCCGCACGAACCATTTGACGCAAGGTTTCCAGCCCTGTCGCTCTGACATCCTGTCGCTCCTCAGCACCTTTCAATTGGCAAATCTGCAATGCCTGATCGCGCAAGCAATGGCCTTCATCAAGTAATAATATCTGCTGATCTAATAAATCTTCTGGCTTAATAGTAGTCTTCTTTGCCATGGGATTATCTGCAGCCACGGCCAGTTTAAATTCATCATCAAACAGTTTTTTACTGATTAGAAAATCTTCCCTGATAGGTAGAGCGAGTAGAGCAGCATCAATTTGACCTTGCTTTAACTGGCTTACCAACTCGTCTGTTTTTTCTTCAATCAGGATAAGTTGTAATTCTGGGAGTGCCTTTTTGATGAACGGAACCAGACCAGGAAATATATAAGTAGAAAGTGTAGGAATGGCTCCCAGCCTCAAGTTTCCTGAAAAAGGGTTTTGTGCGTTTCTAGCCAATTCCTCCAGATGAACAATTTCCAACAAGACTCGTCGGGCAGATGCAATAATCTGTTCACCTAATTCTGTTGTTAATACTTTTTTATTGCTGCGTTCGAAAACCTTTACACCCAGGCTTTCTTCCATTTTCTTAATCTGTGTACTCAACGTAGGCTGACTAATACAGCATTGCTCGGCTGCTTGCACAAAGCTACGCAAATCCGCGACAGCCACTAAATAACTTAAATCTCTAAGATTCATAAATCCCCCTTATACAAGCATGTAGATCCCTTCAATGTGTTCTCTCCCTCTGGAAGAGGTTTAGAGTTCAAATCAGCAAGGATCAGAATGCTTAGATCTATATAGATAATATCATTATGAAGTCAAAATGCAGATTCCCGATTGCAGCAAACATTGTTTATGGCTTGTTAGTTTTAGTTCCCATTGTCGTGATATTTTTATTAGTTGCTGGGGAACTGGATCTAACGCGCTAGTAGGGAAATTACCACAGTAAGGCTGTATACACTTTCATTGCAGATAGGTATTGAAAATTAGAGTATAGTGAAAGCTGTAATTTAAACTCTATTTTGGAGCTAGTTTATGAATATTATTAAATTAATAACCGTCTTTATACTCGCCGTCTTCAGTAGCAACTTGTTGGCTTATGGCAGTAGCAGTAGTAAAAAGGCATGTAAAAAACCAAAATTTACGCAGTTCGCACCAGCTCATTTAGCTGTTGTCTCAGCACAGTCCGAGTTTTCCTTTCAGGCTTCAATGTTAACTAATCCAGACAGTATCCAGGTCACTGTAAAAAAGCAGCCTGTTGAGGTTTCTATCAACAAGATAAACAATGCTTACTCAGTCTCTGGTAAGTTACCTGCTTCTCTGCAAGGTACTTTTGCTCGAGTCGAAATTAATGCGCAAGGGACAAATAATTGTAAAGGGCAGGGTGGGTGGTTGCTGAACATTGAAGCATAGCGGACTAAAGTCCGTTCTACAAGTAGATTACATCACATCACTTTTAATCACACCCCACTTCGACAACAGGCTTGTGTTTATGCTCGTCTTCTGCGTTGTAGAAAAAGTTACGTAGCCAGCTATGCGCTTGTTTCTACGCCTTGAATACGAACATAAATCCTGTGCCTGTTGCCAACCTGGTTCCTAGGAGGCTGTCCGAGAATAGAAAACCTGCTACGGAAAAAGCCCTTTTGGCCATTTTTTCCGTTCATTTTCATTAAAGAGCACACACTTCGCCTCAAATGAACGAAAAAACT
>JAUXBW010000051.1 GCA_030619185.1 Methyloprofundus sp. | reverse complement strand
TGTATACCGTGTTCGATATAGATTTCCGTTCATTGTATTTTTTTACTGAAACAGGGTAAGCAAAAGGTAAGCAAACCAGCCCATGAGGTTCTCGGCAATTCATGTTATTGGAAGTTAGACTCTATTCTGGCATGTTTTTAGTAGGAATCTCTTGGGTTAAGGTAACTCACAGATATATACCAATTAAATTTCTGTTGCCAATTTCTCGGCATAGCCTGTGTAGCTACGAGGTGTTAATTTAATCAGCTCTTGTTTAGCCTCTTCTGGAATGTCCAGGTTTTCAATAAATGCCTGCATATCAGTTGCAGTTATACGTTGCCCGCGAGTTAATTCTTTTAACTTCTCGTAAGGTTTTTCGATGCCATAACGGCGCATCACAGTCTGTACAGGTTCTGCTAATACTTCCCAGTTTGCATCCAGGTCAGCTTCGATCACTTTGGCATTAATCTCTAATTTAGAAATACCTTTTAATGTAGATTGAATAGCAATGCTGGTGTGCGCAACGCCTACGCCAATATTACGTAGGACAGTCGAATCCGTTAAGTCTCGTTGCCAGCGTGAAACGGGTAATTTCTCGGCTAAATGGTGAAATAATGCATTAGCCAGGCCAATATTTCCTTCTGAATTTTCAAAGTCAATCGGGTTGACTTTATGCGGCATAGTCGAAGAGCCAATTTCGCCGGCAATGGTTTTTTGCTTAAAGAAGCCTTGCGAAATATAAGCCCAGATATCACGATCAAAATCTAATAATATGGTGTTAAATCGTGATAAAGACTGGAAATATTCGGCAATATAATCATGTGGTTCAATTTGTATGGTGTAAGCGTTCCAGAACAGGCCTAGTGACTGGACAAAGCTTTTCGAGAAATCCTGCCAGTCTATTTCAGGGTAGGCAACAGAATGAGCATTGTAATTACCCACCGCACCATTGATTTTACCTAAAATTTCCACCGCTTCAAACTGATCCTTTTGACGTAACATCCGCGCAACCACATTGGCAAATTCTTTGCCTGCAGTCGTAGGGCTGGCTGATTGGCCATGCGTACGCGAAAGCATCGGCTGAGCTGCATTGTCATGCGCCAGGTTTCTAAGTGCTTCAATACAATCGGTTATTTGCGGTAAAATCGTGGCACGACCTTCTTTTAGCATTAGCGCATAAGACAGGTTGTTTATATCTTCTGAAGTACAGGCGAAGTGGATAAATTCACTGACTGCATTCAGTTCAGCATGGTCAGCAATTTTCTCTTTTAGAAAATATTCTACCGCCTTGACATCATGGTTAGTGGTACTTTCAATATCTTTAACCCGTTGCGCATCCGCTTCAGAAAAATCGCTGATAATACTATCCAGAACCTGATTTGCAGACGTACTAAATACAGGGACTTCTGTAATTTGAGACTGTTGTGCTAATGCCTGTAACCAGCGCACTTCTACCTGTACTCGAAAACGAATGAGTCCATATTCACTGAAGATAGGACGTAAGGCTTCGACTTTACTGGCGTAACGCCCATCAATCGGAGAAATAGCGGTAAGAGAGAAATTAGTCATGATGATATATAAGCAAGATGTGAACTAAACAATACTCACCATTTTAGCAAAGATAGTTATTGTAGGTGGAAAAATGCGCTGCAAGTGTTAGTGTTAAATTGCAAGCCTGTGTTCCCTTTCCAGTTGCTTGAATTTTGCTAAACAACATTGCCCTGATGGGTTTCTGATTTCACAAGCGCACTCGGAGGATTTCGTGCGTTGAATAACAAAGTTTTTAATTGCATCGGCCGTGAGAGTTTTTAATGCAGATTGATAACAGGCGGAACTGATATCAAAGCAATAACAAAGTGTTTCGTTTTGTATTGCTTGCTGTGTTATCAAGAGTGACTTGGCAATGCGAGTGCCAGTGCTTGAAAAATAGGCAGTAGGGCAGTCCCTGGATGGACAAAAATAATACTTATCAGGCACAAGCTGCTGGTTTTCTGGGAACCTGATTTGCTGATAGAGAGTACGCATCGTTACGGGGTTACAGTTCACATTGCATTGAGGGCAGATTTGAGAGGATTTTGGCTTAGGTTTTACACAACAATCAGACATATAAGTATTCCGGTTGGTTTATTAGTTTTCTAGGTGCTCTGTCGCTGGGTAGCCAGCAATTGTGGTTACGTTAATAAAAGTTTCTCTATTAGTCTTTTTTTAAAGCTTTTAGTGTGGTGTTATTATAGTTGGCTAAGTACATCCAGTGCGATTTAATGTGCAAAAGAAAGTGATATGTTTTCATTCAACCTAGAAACCGCAGTAGACCGCTATGAAACTCTATGAGTAATTGAATATTACACTAATGATCGTAAATACTTGTCACCAGTAGGGTGAACACACCCCGCTTCACGGTTTTGTGAATAAATTTGAGCACTAAATACTGCGTTAAAGCTCTTGCCAAGGGCTATAGCCATTGCCTGCGAGCTGTGCTTTGTCTTTAGCACTCAGATTTTCCACAAAATCCGTGCTCAACTGCGGTTTCTAGGTATAGCATATCAAAGCAGAATTTAACATCATAAAAAATATTTTAGACTGATCATTCCAAAATGAAGTATGATGCATAAGTTGGGAGGGAGTTGAAAGTAACCGTTCAGTTCCCCTCCTTGGCAAGGAGGGGTTAAGGGGAGGTTTTATTAGATAACTCCCTCAATCCTCCTTCACAAGGGGGGAAGTGAACGGTTACGTTGAATATGAATATCTACTACATGGAGTAAACTTTTTTCGTACTTTAAAGTTATGGTGTATAACAATAAAAAAATCATCAAGACTCATACTTGATATGATTATTTAATTCACTACCCTTTTCGAATCGAAAAAACTATTTATGGCCAGATCTAAGGCATTTAATGAAGAACAAGTTCTGGATAAAGCTGTAGCAGTGTTTTGGGCCAAAGGATATGAAGCAACGTCCATACAAGACCTTGTTGAAGCTATGGGGATTCAGCGAGGCAGTCTTTATGCTACCTTTGGTAGTAAGCAACAGCTTTTTCTGCAATCACTTGAGCGTTATGGCAAGGTGGTGGTTAAGCAGTTTTTAGATATTTTGGAGAGTAAACCTTCTGCCTTTGAATCAATCGAGTTGTTCTTTGCGCAATTAGTCGAGCATTTATTAACCGCAGGGCCTTTACGTAGCTGTTTAGTGACTAATTCTGCTATTGAGAGAGGTTTAAGAGATAACGCGACTAAGCAACAAGTACTACTTTTACTCAATGCACTTGAAAAGGGCTTTTACAAAACCTTACAGAGAGCGAATAAAAATGGTGAGTTATCGACTGATCTTGATTTAAAGAAGCTTGCTAATTTTTTAACCAGTAGTATGCAGGGATTATTAGTCATCGGAAAGGTCTGTTCGGAAAGATCTGTTCTTGAAGGTATTAATCAGGTGACTTTATCAGTACTTACACACAAAAACAACGAGGAATAAGATGGCAATAGTCATAGAAAAGCGTAGTCTATCAAATCTTTCTCCTAATAATATTCAGCAGTTTTTTACCTAATTTTTGAACAATCGTTCTAGTGGAGTTAATACAAATGATTTATGCCGCGCCCAACCAAACAGATAGTAAAGTTGATTATAAAACTCGTTATGGCAATTTTATCGGGGGTGACTGGGTTCCCCCTGTTAAAGGTCAATATTTTGAAAATAAAAGTCCTGTTAATGGCAAAGTGTTTTGTGAAATCCCCCGTTCTACTGCAGAAGATATTGAATTGGCTTTAGATGCTGCTCATAAAGCAAAAGATGCTTGGGGAAAAACATCGGTCACAGCAAGATCGAATATCTTATTAAAGATTGCTGATCGTATTGAAGCTAATCTGGAAAAACTGGCCGTTGCCGAAACCTGGGATAACGGTAAAGCGGTACGCGAAACATTAGCGGCTGATGTGCCTTTATGCGCAGATCATTTTCGTTATTATGCGGGTTGTATGCGTGCCCAGGAAGGCTCTATTGGTGAAATAGACGAGAATACCGTGGCCTATCATTTTCATGAACCATTGGGTGTCGTTGGGCAAATTATTCCGTGGAACTTTCCTTTGTTGATGGCCTGCTGGAAATTAGCACCTGCTCTGGTAACAGGAAACTGTATCATTATGAAGCCTGCTGAACAAACGCCTGCTTCTATCTTGATTTTAATGGAAATCATAGGCGACTTATTACCTGCCGGTGTATTAAATATAGTAAACGGTTTTGGTGGTGAGGCAGGGCAAGCTTTAGCATCTAGCAAACGAATTGCTAAAATTGCTTTTACCGGATCGACACCGATTGGCGTGCATATTTTAAAATGTGCTGCTGATAATATTGTTCCCTCTACTGTTGAACTGGGTGGTAAATCGCCAAATATTTTCTTTGAGGATGTATTAGACCAAGAGGATGAATTTGTCAGTAAATGCATAGAGGGCGCAGTACTCGCCTTTTTTAACCAGGGGGAAGTGTGCACTTGTCCATCTAGATTATTAGTTCAAGAATCTATTTATGATGCATTTATAGAAAAAGTGATCGCACGTGCAGAACAAATTAAGCGAGGCGATCCGCTCGATACTGAAACCATGGTTGGTGCCCAGGCATCAAAAGAACAGCACGATAAAATATTAAGCTATGTCGAGATTGGTAAACAGGAAGGCGCTAAGTTATTGATGGGTGGCAAGGCGGCTGAGCTAGGTGGCGATCTGGATGAAGGTTATTATATTCAGCCGACTGTGATGCAAGGACATAATAAAATGCGTATCTTTCAGGAAGAAATTTTTGGCCCCTTTATCTCAGTGACGACTTTTAAAGATGAAGCTGAAGCCCTGGCAATTGCTAATGATACTGAATTTGGCTTAGGAGCGGGTTTATGGACTCGCGATATGAATCTTGCTTATCGTATGGGGCGTGGTATTCAAGCAGGCCGGGTGTGGACCAATTGTTATCACCATTACCCTGCTCATGCGGCTTTTGGCGGCTATAAAAAGTCGGGCATCGGTAGGGAAACACATAAAATGATGCTGGATCATTATCAGCAAACCAAGAATATGCTGGTCAGTTATGATATAAACCCCTTAGGCTTTTTCTAGAAATTTATTACAGTAAGGCGGCTTTTAAAGTCGCCTTTTTTATTTTCATACCTTTCATTAGTTATTAATTTTTTTGCTAGCCACCTAGGGTGGGATATTACTATATCAGTAGGGCGTGGCTTTAGCCCGCCTTGTGTGCCTTTTAGCATAAGCGGGCTGACGCCACGCCCTACAGTTTTCAATATGTCCTGTGTTACGTTGGCATCCTTAACTTTAGCCGGTATCCATACTTATGTCAGAACATCACACCTACGAACATAAACCCTATCCTGTCAAAGCTGATATTGCTCAAAATGCACATATTAATAATGACCAGTATCTGGCCTTATATCAGCAATCCATAGAGCAACCTGAAAAATTCTGGGCAGAGCAGGCTGAAATTTTTTTAGACTGGCAGCAGCCCTGGGATCAGGTCATGCAATATGATTATCCTAAAGGTGAAATTAAATGGTTTGCGGGCGGGAAGCTTAATGTCAGTGTCAATTGTCTGGATAGACATCTGGCTACACGGGGCGATCAAGTGGCTTTGATCTGGGAGGGCGATGACCCTGCTAGTGATAAAAAAATGACTTATAGTGAGTTGCAGCTACAGGTTTGTAAATTCGCCAATGTATTAAAAGCACAGGGTGTTAAAAAAGGCGACCGGGTTTGTATCTATTTACCCATGATTATTGAAGCAGCAGCTGTTATTTTGGCCTGTACACGTATTGGGGCAGTACATTCGATAGTCTTCGGGGGATTTTCAGCCGAAGCGTTAAAAGACCGGATTAATGATTCCGAGTGTACAACCGTTATCTGTGCTGATGAAGGCTTTCGGGGCGGTAAGCTCATTCCCATAAAAGCCATTGTCGATACTGCGCTTGAATCGTGCCCCAGTATACAAAGCGTGCTGGTCATACAAAACAGCGGTAACACGATAGCCTGGAATGATGCGCGGGATATCTGGTATCACGAAGCGATGTCTAAAGCAGCAAGCGAATGTGAGCCTGAATGGATGGATGCAGAGGATCCGTTGTTTATTTTATATACTTCTGGTTCTACCGGTAAACCTAAAGGCTTAGTACATACCACTGGGGGTTATTTGTTATACGCTGCGATTACCCATAAATATATTTTTGATTATCAGGAGGGTGAAATCTACTGGTGTACTGCAGATATAGGCTGGATTACCGGGCATACTTATATGATATATGGTCCCTTGTGTAATGGCGCGACCACTTTATTATTTGAAGGGGTACCGACTTACCCGGATGCCAGTCGTTTCTGGCAAGTTGTCGATAAGCATCAAGTGAATATTTTCTATACGGCCCCCACGGCATTAAGAGCATTAATGGCAGTAGGTGATCAATATTTAGAAACAACAAAACGTAGTAGTTTGCGTATTCTGGGGTCAGTGGGTGAACCTATCAACCCGGAGGCATGGGAATGGTATTATGAGCAGGTAGGTAAGGAAAATTGTCCGATTGTGGATACCTGGTGGCAGACAGAAACAGGGGGTATTTTAATTACGCCACTACCTGGAGCAACTGAATTATTACCCAGTTCGGCAACACGTCCTTTTTTTGGAGTTAAACCTGCGATTTTGAATAATGAAGGACATGAGCTGAATGATGGTTCTGAAGGCGTATTAGTGTTAGAACGCCCCTGGCCAGGACAGGCACGCACAATATATGGTGATCACCAGCGCTTTATTGATACCTATTTTAAAAACTATCCAGGTTACTATTTTACCGGTGACGGGGCGCGGTGTGATGCACGAGGTTATTACTGGATTACCGGGCGGGTTGATGATGTGATTAATGTGTCCGGGCACCGGATGGGAACGGCTGAAGTTGAAAGTGCTATTGATGAACATCCGCTGGTTGCTGAGTCGGCTGTCGTTGGCTATCCGCATGATATTAAAGGGCAGGGTATTTATGCCTATGTGACCTTGCATCTAGGTGTAGAGGGGACGGATATATTAAAAAAAGAACTGATAGACTTAGTGCGTGCCGATATCGGTCCTATTGCCAGTCCGGATTTAGTTCAATGGTCGCCGCAACTGCCGAAAACTCGTTCTGGAAAAATTATGCGGCGTATATTGCGTAAAATCGCTGCCAATGAGGTTGATAGTCTGGGAGATATTTCGACATTGGCAGATCCTGGTGTAGTGGAAAGCATTATCACTAATCGTTTTAATCGGTAAGCTTCGAAGCAAGTCCATGTGAAATTTTCTTGAAGGCAAACTTTGTAACGACTTTCCCCTGATTACTGGATCCTCATTATCGCCGACAGGGAAGATAAATTAATAAGACGAAAATATACATAGCACAATATGCACTATCACGGTATCACAAAAAAAATCGTCGAACGTCCGCTGCTAGGGCGTGATGCAGGCGTATCTGAGCAAAATCCAGTACTAAAGCGTATTTATTTAGCGCGGGGTATCAAGTCAGATGCAGACCTGCAACGTGGTCTGGCACAGCTACCTTCCCCATGGTTATTAACGGGCATGGAGGAAATGGTACTTTATTTGATCAATGCCATAGAGCAGCAAAAGAAGATAGTTATAGTGGCTGATTTTGATGCGGATGGGGCAACAAGCTGTACGGTTGCTATGCAAGGCTTACGGTTGTTAGGAGCTGATAATGTCGATTTTATTGTGCCCAATCGCTTTGAATACGGTTATGGATTAACACCAGAAATCGTTGAATTAGTGATACAAAAGCAAGCGGATGTCATAGTGACAGTAGATAACGGGGTTTCCAGTCTGGCGGGTGTTGAGGTTGCAAAGCAGGCAGGAATACAAGTACTGGTGACCGATCATCATTTACCAGGTGAGCAATTACCTGATGCAGATGCGATTGTAAATCCGAACCTGCCGGATGATGAATTTCCTAGCCGCGCTTTGGCGGGTGTCGGTGTTATGTTCTATGTGCTAATGGCGATGCGTAGCCGGATGCGAGAGCAGGGCTGGTTTATCACTCGCAATTTAGCCGAACCTAACCTGGCGCAATTACTGGATCTGGTTGCTTTGGGTACTGTTGCTGATGTGGTGGCTCTGGATCAGGTCAATCGTATTCTAGTCCATCAAGGCTTATTACGGATCCGTTCTGCTAAAGGGCACGCAGGTATTAAAGCACTGGTTGAAATTTCAGGGAGAAACCTGGTTAGCCTAGGCTCTGCAGATTTAGGCTTTGCTATAGGCCCCCGCCTTAATGCCGCCGGTCGCATGGATGATATGAGTGTCGGTATTCAGTGTTTAATGGCGGATGATAACACAATTGCAAAACAACTGGCGTTGCAGATGGATGAGCTCAACAGCGAGCGGCGTGAAGTCGAAGGGCAGATGAAGCAGGAGGCCATGCATCTTTTAAAAGAGATGAATGTGCTGGATGAACAACATTTAACAGCCGGTGTCTGTCTTTATAATGAAGATTGGCATCAAGGTGTTATTGGTATTTTAGCTTCACGGATTAAAGACCGCTTAAACCGCCCCGTGATTGCTTTTGCCAATACCGGAAATGGTGAAATAAAAGGCTCGGCTCGCTCTATTCCCGGCATACATGTCAGAGATGTACTCAGTGATATTGCTGTTGCGCACCCTAAAGTCCTGCAGAAATTTGGTGGTCATGCAATGGCTGCCGGGTTGAGCATACAGCTACATGATTATCCGGTTTTTATGCTGGCTTTTGATAAAGCGGTTGAGCAACGACTGACCGATATCGATCTGGACCAGAAGGTTTATACTGATGGTCAGCTCAATGAAGCAGAGATGACGATAGGTTTTTGTGAGTTACTAAAAAGTGCAGGTCCCTGGGGTCAGGGATTCCCTGAGCCCTTATTTCATGGCATCTTTGATGTCGTGCAGTCACGTATTGTAGGTCAGCAACATTTAAAATTGGTCTTACGCAAGCCGGATACTGAATTGCTGATTGATGCAATCGCCTTTTTTGTCGAGCGCCCCGAATATTGGCTAGGTATCCGCCAGGTAAACATTGCTTATAAATTAGATATCAATGAGTATAAAGGCCAACGTAGTATCCAGTTTATTATTGATTATGTTGAAAAGCTGGCATAAATATTGACTCCCCTATGTAGGAGCGGTCTTTAGCCGCGATTCCCAAATCCAATGTGTTACTCATAAGTTAGCTCTATAAAAGGATTAACATAGGATGTGCTGACGATAGGAAGCGCATGAGTCACCGAAAGATGCGCTTCGTTCCTCAGCACATCCTACGTCTCTTCCCTTATCTAATAATACCTCCCCTAAACCCCTCCTTGCTAAGGAAGGGGACTGAACGGTTACAGTGCAATTGCTCACAAAAATATTGAGATAAAGCTTGTACTCACGTTTGACTGGGTAGATTTCGTGAATGCCGTATTTTTTAACCTACAGAGGCTTCAGGTTTTATTCAGCTATGGCTGGGGGCTGAGAGTGGTGAGGAATCAGGGCATATTATACCAGTACCCTCTCAATTCCCCCTTTTGACGCTTGTTTGATATAGCTTTGCAACCAGTTTTTTCCAAGCACATTTTTGGCTATTTCCACGACGATATAGTCAACTTCATATTGCTCTATATCATCCTTAAAGCGATCCAGTCCCTGCATACACGATGGACAAGAAGTCAGCATTTTAATCGGGGCATCATTGCCATTTGCGCGTAATTTTGCGCTATCATTTTGTATCTCTTCCGCTTTACGATAGCGTATTCCGGTAGAAATATCCGGTCGCCCGACAGCTAAGGTACCAGATTCACCACAGCAACGGTCTGATTTAAGCACTGTCGTGCCCATCAATTCATTTACAGTTTTTATATCATCCTGTAGTTTCATCGGCGTATGACAAGGCTCATGGTACATATATTGTGTGCCCGTGAGACCTTCCAGTTTGACCCCTTTTTCCAGCAGGTATTCATGAATATCAATCATGCGGCAACCCGGGAAAATCTTCTCAAATTGATAATCAACCAGTTGATCCAGGCAAGTACCACAGCTGACAACGACCGTCTTTATATCCAGATAATTTAAAGTATTAGCCACACGGTGAAACAGAATGCGATTATCAGTCGTGATTTGCTCAGCCTTGTCGAATTGTCCCGCAGCACGTTGTGGAAAACCACAGCATAAATAACCCGGGGGTAAGACGGTCTGGACACCTATCTCATATAACATTGCCTGGGTCGCTAAACCCACCTGTGAGAATAAGCGTTCCGATCCACAACCGGGAAAATAAAAGACAGCTTCGGAATTAGTGCGCGTTTTCTGCGGGTCACGAATGATAGGTACAATCTCGTTGCTTTCAATACCTAATAGTGCCCTGGCAGTCTTGCTGGGCAACTTGCCGGGCATTTT
>JAUXBW010000163.1 GCA_030619185.1 Methyloprofundus sp. | reverse complement strand
GGTAAACTGTCTTATTTTTCAGTAGTTTTTTTGCTTTAAGCAATTCCAGCAAATGCCATGAAATCGCTTCTCCCTCTCTATCGGGATCGGTTGCGAGATATAAGGTGTCAGCACCTTTCAGTGCTTTAGTTATGGCTTGTACATGGCGTTGATTACGCTCCTGTACCTGATATTTCATAGCGAAATCGTTATCAGGGTCAACCGCACCTTCCTTAGGAATCAAATCACGTAAATGTCCATAAGAGGCGAGAACCTGAAAGTCCTTACCCAGATATTTTTCAATAGTCTTGGATTTTGCGGGTGACTCTACGATGATTAAATTTTTGCTCATACTTGATAGTAACCCCTATTAATTTAAAAAGGCGGGAGCCTCTTGATAGATGATGTTTTCCATATGCGCAATGGCAAGCTCCTCATCTTCCTGGCTGAGTAATACGATTAAAGAGATCCATTTCAGTTCTTCTATGTCAATATGTTTATTCTCTATCGCCATGGCGCGGTCAATCACAAGTTCCCGAGTGGTAGGTGTAAGAATATCCAGGCGTTGTAGAAAGAGAATAAGGTTACGGCACTCCATATTCAGTTTATGGCATTCTTCCGCACAAAAAATACGAAAATTATTAGCTGATTTGAAGAGGGTTTCTTCTTGCAATGCTAGCGTATCTAGCCACTCAAATGCTTTTAAAATAATACTTGAATTAAAGCCTGCAGCCTTGAGTTCTGTTTGCAGCATGTGGGTATCGGGGATGATGTCAACCTCACTATCCATATAGTTTTCAAATAGATAGATTAGTACATCAAAAATATCTTCATTCATTAAAGTGCCTATTGTTGGCTGGTCGGCTTTAAAGCGGACTATTTTATGCGAGTGTATGTGCCACCATGTGTGGCAATAATATAACCTTGAATTTCTAAAATGAGCAAGTTTGCAGCGATATTTTCTACTGAAAAGCTTGTTTCATTGACTAGCTGATCTATAGATGTGGGGCTATACAGAATATAATTCAACAGGTTTTGTTGCTCTACGTCAAGAGTGGATTGTGTATTTGTATCGGTACGCTTACTTTGCGTCATAGAAGGTTGATAAAAATGCCCGAGTTCATCCATGATATCCTGAGTGGTTTCAACCAGTTTGGCACCTTCTTTAATCAGAGCGTTACAACCGCGCGCTAGCGGGTTATAGATAGAGCCAGGAATGGCAAAGACTTCTCTGTTTTGCTCTAGTGCCATGCGTGCACTAATTAAAGAGCCACTTTTTTTTGCTGCTTCTACAACTAATAAACCAACACATAAGCCGCTAATAATACGGTTGCGTCGCGGGAAATGATTGGCTTTTGCTGACGTTCCTGGTGGGAATTCAGAAATAAGCACACCATTTGCAACAATTTCGGTAGCAAGTTCTTTATGTGTGGCGGGGTACACACGATCCAGGCCTGTACCCGTTACCGCGATAGTTTTACCCCCGACTGCTAAAGCACCGCGATGGCCTGCCGCATCAATGCCAAGTGCCAGGCCACTGGTGATAGTAAAACCGAATGTTGCCAGACTGCTAGCAAAATCAGTGGCAATTTGGATGCCTGAGCTAGATGGGTTGCGACTACCCACAATGGCAATTTGCGGAAAGTGAATTAAATCAATATCGCCTCGGGCAAATAATACCGGAGGAGGGTCGGGAATTTCTTTTAACTGGCTGGGGTAATCTGGGTCGGTAAAAAACAGGATATGATTACCGGCTTGTTCTAGCCATAACAAATCTTCTTCAACAACTTTCCAGTCGGGGTTTTTAATGGCATCAATCGTTTTTGTCCCCAGGCCTAATTTACATAAGGTGTCGCGAGATGTTGAAAAAAGTTGTTCAGGCGGGCAGAAATCCAGACATTTTAAGAATGTTTTACTACCCACACCTGGCGTGCGCATCAGCGCAAGCCAGTATCTTGTATGCTCCTCAGTCGACAGAGGGGAATTATTCTTCAGGTGTTTGTACCTGGTCTAAGACACGTATATTTCGGGTAGCATGCATAACGAGTGCATAGCTGACGCGGTCAAAGACCCGAAAAACCATAGCGGTCCCCGCTTTTTGGTCAGGCAGTTTAACTAATTCATTTTTATTTTTATTGAACGGGTCGGAAATGACTTTACCTGTTTGCATAATAGTAAGAATATTGGCCACTTTAAGGCCGTCTCGCGCGCCTTTACTAAGAACAATAATGTCATAGGTGCCAATTTGCTGTACACCGTTGAGAACACTAATAATGGAGCCATGAATAAATTTTGATGGTGGCTCGGGGAAATAATTAAAAACAACACTTTCTTCCGATGTGGGCATAAGGCGATCACCTCGGCGAACTTCCTTATCCGCATTAGTAATGCGTAAAGTGGCCGGATCACCTAGATTAAGGATGATATTATCGGCAATATATTCTGCTTCATAGCCTAAAATCTCATCAGTCCTGGGGTCTATATAAGGCTCACCAGGTCGATAAGTCGTATAGGCGAGAAAATCGGGTTGTAAAATAGTACGAACGAAAATTTCATCGCCTTCCCCGGCAACAATATGTTCCCCGGCAAAGTCGACAATATAGGGTGCGTTTGCCAATTCATCCTTACTAACCACCTTAGGAGAGCTTAGAAACGGGCTAATAGCTTCAAAGGGAATCATTGCAATAGCGTCGTCGTCATTTGTAGCGCGCATATGTGGGTAGAGTACTCGCCCATCATTGCGGGTATTATCCGCACTATTAACGCAAAGCATGGGATTACCCTCTACAAAGCATAAGGAGATGACATCACCGGGGTAAATCAGGTGAGGATTTTTGATCTGGCCATTATGCTTCCAGACTTTAGACCATAGCCATGGGTCTCTTAGAAATTTAGCGGATATACCCCAGAGTGTATCGCCCTTAACAACGGTATAACTTGTAGGATGGGAGGCGTTAAATTTAACCTCATCGGCTGAGCTGGAAAGACTAAAAGTCAGGGTGAGAATAAGAGCAATAATTGCTTTAGAAGCCATGTTTTTATTCCAAATTAATCAAAAATAGTGATTTGTAGAGTGACAGGAACGCGCACGGAATAAGGTAGATGGAAACAAACAATCATCCTACCCAATATCCGATGATTATTTATTTCCAGTTCCCTAAGTTGAGCAACTGGCGCAGTGTTTTATTCGTATTCGAGGCGTAGACACGGCGCATAGCCAGCTACGTAACTATTTCTATAACAAAGAAGACGGATAAAAAGGCAAGCAAGTTACTTAAGTTATTTTTTTTAATGCTTTTTTAGCGGCTTTAGTCGCAGATTTTTTGTTACCAGGCTTTTTCTTTAAAATACTTTTACTTACTTTTTTAAGCACTGATTTTGCTTTCTTTTTTGCGATATTTTTTTTAGCAACTGCTTTTTTTATCACTTTCTTAGCAACTGATTTGATTGTTTTTTTCTTTAAAGCTTGTGACATTGTTAATTCCTATAAGATAAATAACTTACTAAAAGTAATAAGTTATAGTATATTTTTTATAGATTAAGGTCAATAAATCTGGGAATAAGATATCATAACTGCGTAATAAGATTATTGCTTGCTCATTGAAAGCTGCACAGAGAGCCCCATGCAAGATAGCGTCTTTGATATGTTAGGATCATGTGAAATGACGTTTATAGAATTTAAAAAACAGCTACTTGATGCAAAAATCAATTTGCCAAAATTTAGCAAAATCATCAAAGTAAGAAAGTAAGTAAATCTATAGAGATGCCCTAAACAAGGTTTTGAGCGGAATTTTTACAAGAAAAATCAGGATAAATTTTCCTGTATTGCCTGGACAATTTCTATCGCTTCATCATAAGCATATTGTTGTATCAATTTTTCCAGTTGTTTAAGTCGGCCTGCCTCAGCATTAATACCTATTAGCTCGATTATTTCCTCCAGCACATCAACGGCATCGGCATCATCATCCAGCAGCAGGCTTAGCAGCTTATCAAACATGGGAGCGAGTTTTTCAGGATCGGTTTTTTTAGTGTTTACTGATGTTTGTTGCAGAGTTGGTCGGAGTTGTTTCAGGCTTGTCAGTACGGGGGTTAATGTCGTTTCTACTGCGTTTAGCAAGACTTCTATTTGCTTTTGCTCCCGGTTGTCGTTACAAGCCAGTTCAAGAGCTTGAGCCGCTTTTTGTATATCATGTGCGCCAATATTGCCGGCGACCCCTTTCAAGGTATGAGCCACACGAGTTGCGGCATCTGTATCATCACTTAATTGCGCTTGCTGGAATTTTTCACTGAAGTTCTGTTCGCTGTCCATAAATTTAATCAGTAAGCGATGATACAGTTTTTTGTTTCCCTGAGTAATCCTCAGTCCAGCATGGGTATCAATGCCGTTTAGTTGAGGGAGTTCTAGTTCAGGTTCTTGTTGTGTTTGCACAGGACGTTTCTCAGGCTGGGCTGAGTCACTGACAGGGGTGGCAGGGGTAATCCATTTCGCCATCGTAACAAACATTTCCGCGACATTAATGGGCTTGCTGATATGGTCGTTCATACCTGCCTGCTGGGCATTTTCTACATCGCTAGTCATGGCATTGGCAGTCATGGCAATAATGGGTAGTTCTTTCCCGACCTCAAGTTTACGAATGATTTTTGTCGCACTATAGCCATCCATAACCGGCATCTGTATATCCATTAACACGCCATCAAAGACATGCTGCTGGATTTTATCTACCGCCTCCTGGCCATTCTCGGCGAGTGTTGCATTAATGCCGCCATTGGCTAAGAGTTCCAAAGCCAGTTCCTGATTAATTTCATTGTCTTCAACCAGTAGGATATTAGCACCACGCAATAAATTAACGGCTTCCAGATAATCTTCCTGACGCTCGGTGCGCCGCGAACGGGAGGTAACCTTTTGGCCAAATGCATTCATGATGGTATCGAATAGAAATGAGGCATTTGTCGGCTTGGTTAAAAAGCTTAACTGGCCTATATCTTTGGCTTTTTCTGCCAGTTCTTCTTTGCCATAGGCGGTGACCATAACGATAGTCGGTACGTTGACGACTTGAGGGTCATCCTGAAGCTTGCGTATGGTTTCTACACCATCCATGCCGGGCATTTTCCAGTCCATGATAATTAGGTCATAGGCGTGTTGCTGCTGTTCTGCCTGTTCAACTTCTGCGATGGCTTCTAAGCCAGAGGTCACTGTTGTCGTGGTATAGCTTAATGAATCCAGCATACAGCTCATAATTTCCCGGGAGCTTTTGTTGTCATCGACAACCAGTACATTCAAGTGTTCCAGCGTATTTAATTGTTGGTTTTGAAGATGATCTTCTGCTTTGCCAAAAATAGCGGTAAATGAAAAAGTAGTCCCTAGACCCTGTTCACTTTCTACCCAGATTTCACCACCC
>JAUXBW010000034.1 GCA_030619185.1 Methyloprofundus sp. | reverse complement strand
TCCCCCAGCAAATGCAAAAAGCGGTGGTTAGAAGTCTGGTATTTTTATTTCTGGCCGATGGCTATTTTTTACTCTTCAGCTTATGAGTATGACTGGGATAATTTCAGCTTCTGCGGCCACTCCAGAGGGGGGAGAGGACAACGCATTGTCAAATCCTCCATTAGATTGCCAGGTACAATCGTCAACTCTGACTTGCCTGGTGGGACCACACCGGTTCCAATTAAGAGCCTATTTACAAATGTTAGCCGGCATTAGCAAACCCAGGCTGGGGCGGGTGGAAATATTTGGCCAGGTAATTACGGACCTTGATAAAACAGCCAGGCGCAAGCTTCGCTCCCGGATGGGGTATCTTTCCGGTGTTTCTCCATTACTGTCTGTGCAGCACGGATTGATGAATGTGATGCTACCGTTACTTTATCATCGCAATCTATCCTTCCGCGAAACGGCGGATCAAGCGAGAACACTTTTGGCTGAATTAAATTGTGATTTTGAACTGACGACCTTTCCTGCATTGCTGAACAGTTTTCAGCGAGCACAACTTGCGTTGGCGCGTGCTTTGATTCTTGATCCTGCTTTACTTTTTCTGGATGTACCTTTTAATGACCTGGGAGCGAAACAGCGTGAAGAAATGGGTGAATTGTTGGGAAAATATAAACAAGGTCGTGCAGTCTGTATGATTGGGGGGCTACAATATACTCATTTTCTGGAACAACATGCGCAGCAGATAATTTTTATTTCTGAGCATAAAATAATTAGTTTCAACAGCTGGAGGGCATTTATGCAAACTGGAGATAAGGAGGTCAAGGCCTTGTTAAGTGTTGTTCAGAGAGCCACGCAGGTACGTAAATGAATACCGATCCGGAAAAGAAAACAGGGCATTATATTCATAAGATAACTTACAATTATCGTGAACGGGTTGTAGGGCTGTTTGTTTTTTCTGCATTCATATTGATTTCGATCCTGATCATTATCAGTGGCAGAAACCAGCATTTTTTTGAAAAACATGTGACCTATTATATGGACGTATCCAGTAGTGAAGGAATTAGCCAGGGCAATGCAGTCAAAGCATTGGGCAGTGAAGTAGGTATCGTATCAGCCTTGAATCATACTCAAGATAGTAAGATTCGGCTGACTATTGAAGTTTATGAAGAAAGTCAGACCTATATTAGAACAGGCGCAACAGCAGTTGTTAATAGATTAGCTAATATCAGTGAGGCCTTGATTGAAATAAAGTCAGGCTCAATCAATGCACCCATGCTGGCAGATGGCTCGGTGATACCTGTTGAAGAAACGCCCTCATTAAATGACTTATTATTAGGTATTGCGCATATTATTCAGGCAGCAGATGAGCATGACTTATTAAACAAGCTAGAAACGCTATTACCAAAGCTGGAAGTAACCATAGAAAATGCGCATAAAATTATCGCACAAATAGCAACGGGGCATGGTGTTCTGGGAGCGGCCGTTTTTGATGTCAAGGTAGAAACAGAATTAAAGTCTGTAGTTACCTCGGGAGCTGAGATATTGCGGGAAGCTGAAGGTACTCTCGGTCTTGCCAAGCAACGACTGATTCAGATCGAACCGCTGTTGCAGGATGCTAAATTTATCACTCAGGACCTACGTGGTGCTGCGCAAAATCTTCCAGCGATGGTGCAGGAGCTGCGGGAGATCATTGAGCAGGCCAATACCGCATTAACTCTGATTAATAGTGAATTAGAGAATATTCCAGGGACAGTGATTGATGCCAGGAGAACATTATCCAAGACAGATCGATTAATAGACAGTGCTCAAAGTACCTGGCCATTATCGAATGATATGCAACAAAGTAAACCTAATCAACTAATACAGCCTCATCCTACACCATGATCAGGACATACCTTAAGGCAATTATGATACTGGTTTCCTTGCTACTTTCAGCTTGTGGAGGAAGTGCTGTAACCAAACCAATAGCAATTCAGGATGCTGAAAATTTCTCAAATAATGGCCTGCAGGCATTTTCAGTCGACGACCGTAGTCATGCACGGCAATTGTTTAGCAGAGCATTAGCACTCTATCAGGGGCTGGACAATCAGCAAGGCGTTCTAAGCAGTCACATTAATCTCGCTGAAGTAGCACTATCCGCAGGTGATTACCCGACTAGCCAGAAACACCTGCAGTACGCCGCTAATATTGCAAAAACGGCTACATTGCAGCATTACCAACCGCGCATTAGCTTGCTTTTAGCTCAAAGTGCAATACAGCAGCAGGCGTATGTCCAGGCGGAAAAAACATTGCAATCGCTGCTTCCCGAGTTTAATGCAGTAACGCCAGTCAATCCACCTGATATCATTCAGTTGACGGCCATAGCAAGTCGAACCAAAATTGCATTTGCATTAAAACAGGATGAGTCACTGTGGACACAACGCTACGCTAAAGCACTAACTCTATCGGATAACAGCGCGCCTGTTTTTGCCTGCCGGTTGCTGCGTTTTCAGGCCACTCTACTACAGTATCAAGGAGACTATAAGCAGGCCGAGTCACATTTGCAGCACGCACTTAGTGGATATAAAACAACTTACTCTCGCTTAGGTATCGCCATGACTCTTGCAGAACTAGGTCGTCTGTCGATGCTTCAGAGCCACTGGCTGGATGCGCAGAATTATTTAACTCGATCTAATATAGTTTTTCGCTATATTGGAAGACTTGATCACGTTATGCAAAATACACAAGATCTGGAAAAGGTGGATAGTGAACTGGGGAAGCTTGGCTCGTCAAAGTGACACCATAATGAAGGTTGGATGAGCGATAGCGTAAGGGAGCTGGAAATAAATAATCATCCAATATCGAAAGTTGATACATCGAACAGTTATTTCCAGCTACGTAACTATTTCTGCAACGAAGAAGACGGATAAAAAGGCCAGCCTGTGTTTAAGCTATTCCGTGCACGTTCCTTAGTTTGTGTCACGATTTAACTGATGCAACTCACGCTCTTCAAGCAACTTCTCAAGAAAGTGACAATTTTTTTCGATACCCTGCATATAGAGATTGTCACCGCCAAAAAAATCTTCTGCATAACGATACACTGAGCCAAATAAATCATCGAGACGCTTTTCTTTTGTTAAGCGAATAAAGTCTGGGGTCTGATTTAGCATGTCTAATGGTGATTCAAATGGCTGACCTGAATCACTTGCGGGCGCAGCTACTTCACCAATCTTGAACTCCTGATAAAGGAAGTCCCGGCATCGCTCAAGATAGACTCGGTCCGACATCTGAGCAATCAAATCTGCCGTGCCTAATAAACAACCCAGCGTGTGATCAAGAGCATCCTTCATGATGACTTGTTTTTCGTAGCCAGTATAATGCAAGAGTTGTTTCATGTTAGCTACCCAGGCCTGTTTATCCAATGTGGGGAGGTAACTCGCCAAAAAACGTGTGCCACGGGCAACATGAGTTTTGGTATATTCGGCACCGTGCTTGTGTTTAGAGTCATTGCGGTGGCGTATATAGCCTATATCGTGAAATAAAGCACCGGTGATTCCTTGCTGTATACGCACCAGACCTAATGCCTTATCGGTTCCGGCATGTACTTTTTCATAGCCTTCATAAAGGCGAGTTGCAGCGAGGGTGACATCCAGAATATGGCGCAGGTCATGATAATCGGTATCGCAAGCGCAGTAGCCAGGTAATCTACCGTGATATATTTGATCTATGTCCTCAAACATCTTTTCGATGACTGCAAATTCGTTTTCCTGGCCAGGAAAACGGTAGAGGAAAATATCCCGCACTGCATCACAAACGGATGAAGCGTCAGTAATGCACACGGACAATGAAATATCCAGCTTCTGCCAGGGAAGGTGCTTAACTGATTCTTTTGCTTGTAACTGTTCAGACATATCTATACCTCTGGAGATTTTAATCGACTCTGAATTTTCTTACTTAAACGTCTTTTAAAATATACCTGATTACCTGCTAAAAACGATCAGAAATGACAAAGATAGCTGGGAGTTATTGATATCAGGAAAATAGATGATTTCACAGCTTAACATTTTTTCACTCAGGGTGATACTGCTAGCGAAGCACAGGCACAAAAACGCATAGATAATAAACCTGCCATACAAATGAGACTGAGTTGCATTCTGTAAACGATAGGAATAGAATCAAACTTATCAATTGATAATTGTCAATTATCTGCTGATAACATAGATATTGATCTAGTGCTGCACTAGAAAGATATTTTGAAAGTACAAAACAACGAACAAATAGCTCCCTTAAAGATAAAAAGGTAAATTATGACGACTCTATACGATAAATACGGTGGCTTTGCCACGGTCAGTAAATTGGTTCAGGCGTTTTACAACAAGGTTGCTGAATCTGAAGAGTTAGCACCCTATTTTGTAGGGGTTGATACACAGCAACTAATAGATCATCAAACAAAGTTTTTTTCAGATATTCTGGGTGGTCCCGTTAAATATGCAGGAAAGGAATTGAAAATTATTCATGCTGCTATGGGTATTACAGAAGAGGCTTTTTCTGAAGTGGCAGATTTACTTGAAGAAACACTCGAAGATATGGATGTTGAAGAAGCTGATATTGAGACTATCATGACAATTGTTGCCGGGGCTAAAGCCGATATCGTCAGCCCTGATAGATGAGTGTTGATACTATGGCTAAAAGCGACAGTTTGTCCGATATTTCGGCTATTCCAACAGTAGAGTTAATCAATGATGCTTATGCGCTTTGCGTAGATGAAACATTAGAACTAGCCTACTGTAACCCTCTCTTTATAGAGTGGTTTAATATTCAGCAGCCTGAAAGCGCACTGGATGATGCGCTTGCATCCTTAAAAAAAACAACCCTGTTTAAACGTATTGACAAGCGAGGTTACTACAACCTGTCAATCGATACTGAGTCTAGGAATAAAAAAATACCGTCTCTGATAGAAATCAGGTTTCAGAGAGTAGTCTGGCAAGGGATAAATTATATATCAGCTTACGCTCGCGATATGAGCAAACTCAAAGAGCAAGAGATGCTGATCGAAAGCCACTCTAAAATCATTGAAGAAAGCAATCGTAAACTGGTCAGAAAAACCAATAAACTCGAAGAAAATAACCAGCAACTGGTTTCACTATCAAAAAAACTGGCTAAATACTTGTCACCCGAAGTTTATAACTCCATTTTTACCGGGGAGAAAGAAGTTAACCTGGAGACCCAAAGAAAAAAGCTAACCGTTTTCTTTTCTGATATTCAGGGGTTTACAACACTGACCGATACCATGGAAGCTGAAGCATTAGCGACCTTATTGAATAGTTACCTGAAAGAAATGGCTGAAGTAGCCGCGCGATATGGGGGTACGCTCGATAAGTTTATTGGCGATGCTATTATGATTTTTTTTGGCGACCCCAAGAGTCGAGGGGAAAAGCAAGATGCTGAAGCCTGCGTAAGGATGGCAATTGAAATGCGCGAACGCCTAAAATACCTTCGTGATAAATGGGCAAATCAAGGCGTTTCAGAGCCACTACATATCAGAATAGGGGTTAATACGGGGTATTGTACGGTGGGAAATTTTGGCAGTGAAAACCGGCTGGATTACACTATCGTTGGCGGTCAGGTTAATCTTGCCAGCCGGTTAGAATCAAATGCTGACATTGATCAAATTCTTATCTCACATGAAACTTTCGCATTGGTACGGGATGCTATTATCTGTGAAAACAAAGGGGAAATAACCGTAAAAGGCCTGGCCCGCCCGGTTAAAACCTATCAAGTTATCGGTACTAACCCAGAGGCACGGTCGCCAGACGCAGTTGCAAGCACATGGGTGGATGAGCATGATGGGTTTTCCATGCAGGTGGATTTAAAGCGCATAGATAAACTCCGTGTTATTGAATCGCTACATCGCACTATACAACAGATTCAAGGCTATACGGGTATTAGCAATACCTCGCCTGGGCAAGACTAATGCAGCACTAGGAGGCTGCCCGAGAGCTAATTACCAGACCAACTACCTAAAGCCTTATAGCAAAAACTGGTTGACCGGGCTACTATATTATATCCAGAGTTACTTGCTAAAAAAGTCGCTTAAAGCTACGCAAACACACAAAAATCTGATGCCTTTTATGGGTATCAGGTTTTTTTGTGGCTAATGAAAAGTGATTTGACATTATGCTAATAATTTCATATAATTCCAGCTCTTTTTCATCCATTTTTTACCCTATAGCTAAGGAACCCTAAGAATGAAAAGAACTTTTCAACCCAGTAAAATAAAACGCGCGCGTACTCATGGTTTTCGTGCAAGAATGGCGACTAAAGGTGGTCGTAATGTAATTAATGCACGTAGAGCAAAGGGTCGTCATACACTCGCTCTTTAAATTTGACTCAGAAAGCCGCTAGTTTTCCAGCGCATGTGCGCTTAAGAGAGCCCGCTGAATTTAAACGTGTTTTTGCTAAAGCGCAAAGATCAAGCGACAAATATTTTACAGTGCTTGCTATTGTCAACGAGCTAGACTATCCACGTTTAGGCTTGGCAATTGCAAAAAAAAATGTAAAACGCGCTGTTGATAGAAATAAAATCAAAAGATCTGCCCGGGAGAGCTTTAGGTTACAGCAACATGTTATAAGCCCTATTGATATTGTTGTCATGGCACGCAGGGAAGCGGCAGTTGCGAATTCAAAAACACTTCAGATCTCTCTGGATAATCACTGGCTTAAATTAAGTAAGCGATGCGTTACTTGCTCATAGCCCTGCTTAGGTTTTATAAATATTTTATAAGCCCTTTGCTCGGTAGCCATTGCCGCTTTCACCCTTCTTGTTCGAGCTATGCCATGCAAGCTATATCAGTGCATGGTGCTATAATCGGCTCCTATCTCACAATAAAACGATTACTCCGGTGTCACCCCTATTATCAGGGTGATATTGATGATCCTGTACCCAAAAAAACTGGTAAGTAAAAATGGAGAATATAAGGTTTGTACTCATCGTTATTCTTTCGATGATTTCATTAATGTTATGGGAAGCGTGGCAAGCGGATTATGGTCCAAAGCCTGAAGTTCCTGCACAAACAGCAATTGATGCCAACGGCAACCCCATTAATAGTGGTACGGAAAATAATCAGGACACTGCTGAGCTGCCATTTTCTGAATCGGTAGCAGACAATATTATTACAGTAAGGACTGATGTCTACCAATTAGAAATCGACACACAGGGCGGTACCTTACGTAATCTTGATTTGCTGGATTACACCGTCGTAAAAGGTGAAGAGGAAAAAATACGTTTATTTGATAGCAGTACGGAAAAGCTATTTTTAGGCCAGAGTGGTTTATTGACCAGTGGTAAATCGACAAAATTACCTAATCATAATACCGAATTAAGTTCTGCGAAGGCGAATTACCAGCTTAATGACGGCGAAGATACGTTAATTGTGCCACTCACATGGTCTGATGGAAGCGGTATCAACTATACCAAAACATACACCTTTAAGCGAGGTAGTTATGTGATTGCACTGGATCAAAAAATCGACAACCAGTCAGCCAATGACTGGACAGGCAGACAATACACGCAATTACTCAGAGTGCCGCATAACGACGGGACAGGAAATACGTTTATCCGTACCTATTCGGGTGCTGTGGTTTATACCGAAGAAGATAAATATCAGAAAATTGATTTTGAAGATATGGCTGAAGAAGACTTAAAAACCAAGAGCATTGGTGGTTGGTCGGCTATGATTCAACATTATTTTGCGACCGCCTGGGTGCCGCCGGTACTGGATGAAGAGCACTATTTTACTAAAGAATTAAGCAACCAGCGCTTTGTGATTGGCTCTTATTCAGAGCCAACGACTGTCGCTGTAAATAGTAGTGCTGTTTTAAGTAGCCAATTATTTACCGGGCCAAAAATTCAGCCTATGATGGAAGCAGTTGCACCAGGGTTAGAGTTAACCGTGGATTACAGCTGGCTAACTATTATTGGTAAACCCATTTATGCCTTGCTTAACTGGATCCATGACAATGTGGTGAATAACTGGGGTTTTGCCATTATGGGCGTGACGCTGTGTATTAAAGCTCTGTTTTTCCCTTTATCGGCGGCCAGTTATAAATCAATGGCTAAAATGCGCAAACTACAACCGCGCCTGGCTCAGTTAAAAGAAAGTTATGGCGATGACAGACAGCGCTTTAATGAAGAAATGATGGGCTTATACCGTAAGGAGAAGGTCAACCCGATGGGGGGCTGTTTACCGATTATGGTGCAGATTCCGGTATTTATTTCGCTTTACTGGGTCTTGATTGAAACAGTAGAATTAAGGCAGGCACCCTTTCTGCTCTGGGTTCAGGATTTAGCAGCAAAAGATCCTTACTTTGTTTTGCCTGTCATCATGGGCATTACCATGTTCCTGCAGCAACGGTTAAACCCTGCACCTGTTGACCCATTGCAAGCAAAAATCATGCGTATGTTCCCTATCGTATTTACTGTGTTTTTCTTGTTCTTCCCGGCAGGTCTGGTCTTATACTGGGTAACCAACAATACCTTATCAATTATTCAGCAATGGTATATCACCAATAAAATTGTTGGTAAAGGTTAGCGCTAGAACAATACGACACAAAAAAAGCCGAATTAGCGCAAGCCGATTCGGCTTTTTTTTTAACCGTAGGAGCGGTCTTTAGCCGCGAATTGTTACAGAATTAATAACGTGTGGTATCTACTTTAAATTCGAGGGAGGAGTAAAAAAGCTTTAGCTTTTTTCTAATAACAGCAATAGCTAAAGCGATTGCACTCCTGTAGATTACCCTGACATTTAAAGATGATACAACGTATGTTATAAAAGTTATCCTTAGGAGTATGGAAAATAATAATCATCAAGAATAAATGTCTTCCCAGCCTCTCATGCTCAATTAAGAGAAGAGGCGTAGGATAATCCATTATTTCCATTTTCCTTAGCTGATTTTTCCGGGATAAACCTTCGCGGCTAAAGACCGCTCCTACAGTGAGTTGCCACGCAAGGCATGGAACCCCTAATATTTTTCTCAGGTATTTATAAAGCCTATTTATGGAAATCACGCATCAAGACACCATCGCCGCGATTGCCACACCACCAGGAAATGGCGGTGTCGGTATTATTAGAATATCAGGCAACAAAGCAAAGGAAATTGCTCAGCAACTGATCAATAAGGATCTGCAGACTCGACATGCTCATTATGCCCATTTCTATGATGCAGACAAAAGCATTATAGACTCGGGGTTAGCACTGCTCTTCTCCAACCCAGCATCATTTACCGGAGAAGATACGGTAGAAATTCAGGGGCATGGCGGCGCAGTCATTATGGATATGCTTTTAAAGCGTATCTTATCTTTAGGCGGGCGGATAGCTAAGCCAGGAGAATTTTCTGAGCGCGCATTTTTAAACGGTAAACTAGATTTAGCACAAGCGGAAGCTATTGCAGACTTGATCACCAGCAGTACCGAGAAATCAGCCCGTTCTGCGCAGCAATCGATGCAGGGTGTTTTTTCCAGCCTAGTCAATGAGCTTGTAGACGAGCTAACCGAGTTGCGTATCTATGTAGAGGCTGCAATAGATTTTGTCGATGAAGAAATAGATTTTTTAGGGGATGGCGTTGTTGAAAAGCGTATTATCCGTCTTTTAGATACGCTAAAAAATATCCTGGCAACGGCACAACAAGGTCGCTTATTACGCGATGGTATGACAGTGGTACTTGCCGGGAAACCCAACGCAGGCAAATCCAGTTTACTGAATGCACTGGCAGGTCATGAAGCCGCCATTGTTACAGAGATAGCCGGAACAACGCGCGACGTTCTAAAAGAGCGCATACAAATAGACGGTATGCCACTACATATTATTGATACAGCAGGCCTGCACGATAGTGATAATGCGGTAGAGCAAGAAGGTATCCGCCGTGCTCATGAAGAAATACAAAAAGCAGATAAAATTTTACTGCTGATTGATGTTAACGACCCAGAACCCGATAGCTTATTAAAAACCTTACCTGAACATATTAGCATCACCAGGATTTACAATAAAATTGACCTACTTGCACTTACTCCTACGATTGAAGAACAGCAAAGCGGTACAAAAATTTATCTATCGATAAAAAAAGGTCTCGGTATGGATTTATTAACACAGCACTTAAAGCAAAGTGTTGGTTTTGATGGAGCCGCAGATAATGTTTTTATAGCGAGACGCAGGCATATTGAAGCACTAACTAAAGGACAGGAGTTTGTGCAAAATGCACTTAAGCAGTTACAAAATCAGGCCAGCGAGCTGGTGGCCGAAGACCTGAGGCAAGCGCAGAATCATCTGGCAGAAATCACCGGTGAATTTACGTCCGATGATCTTTTAGGCAAAATTTTTAGCTCGTTTTGTATAGGAAAGTAACCCATCAAAAACCAGAAATTAACAAGCAAAAATAAGAAAACAAAAACAATGATTTAGAGTGTATTACTTGTTTTTAACTTCTTTTGATTATCCTTTTCTTTACTATTATTTACACCTAATTTACACTATTACCATTAGTTGGTGTAAAAATGGTGTAAAAATTGAAGATAACAATTCAAAAAAGAAAGGCTAAAGCAGGAACATTAAACTTAAGGCTTGAGTTCTATCATGGCTATACAAAAACACCTGAAGGCAAGATAAAGCACCATAGGGAATATGAAAATCTGAATGGCTTTATCTATGAGCTACCAAAAACACCAGCAGAAAAACAGCACAATAAACAATCCTTACAATTAGCTGAAGCCATCAGAGCAAAAAGAATTGTTGAAGCTCAAAATGGAGAGCATGGCTTTAAAGTTGATAGCAAGCTAAAAGCAAACTTCTTTGATTACTACCAAAAGCTATGTGATGAAAAATCAAAAGCTGAAAGTAAAACAAATTACTCTGTATGGATTAGCACACTCAAGCACCTAAAATCCTTTCATGGGAAAGATAAATTAACCTTTGCACAGATTACACCTGAATTTGTAGAAGGTTTTAAGGAATACCTGCAAACAGCACCACTCACAAAAAGCAAAACCAAACTAAGTTCCAACACTGCCAGCACCTATTTCAATAAATTAAGAGCAGCACTAAACCAAGCTTTTAAAGATGAAATCATCACTAAAAATCCTATCACCAGGGTTAAATCTATTAAGCCAATCCAGAACAAAAGAGAACACTTATCACTAGATGAATTAAAAGCTTTAACTCATGCTGAATGTAGGTTTCCAGTATTGAAAAGGGCTTTTCTGTTTAGCTGTTTAACAGGGCTTAGATGGAGTGATATTCAGAAACTTACTTGGTCTGAAGTTCAGCAGTTCAATGATAGTTATAGAGTAACCTTTCACCAGCAGAAAACAAAAGCTTTACAGTATCTTGATATTTCAAGCCAGGCTTATAAGTTAATGGGGGAACCAGAAGAGCCAGAACAGAGAGTTTTTAAGAAGCTTAAATATGATGCTTATCACAATGCAGAAATAACAAAATGGTGCATGAGAGCAGGCATCACAAAAGATATTACCTTTCATTGTGCTAGGCATACCTTTGCAGTGCTTCAGCTAACAATGGGAACTGATATTTATACAGTATCTAAGTTGCTTGGGCATAGTGAGCTAAAAACTACACAGGTTTATGCTGATATTATTGATGAGCAAAGAAAGCAGGCAATGCACAAAATACCAGATATAGGGATTTAATCATGGGAAGCTTTGAAACTTGGGATATGGGAAAGCCTTTAGCGATTGAAAATTCAATACTGGCAAAGTATGAAGCATCAACACAGCCATACATTAAGGAAGCTGTAGAGTTATGGTTAAGGGATGCAGAAACAGAATTTTTTTATATTCAAGAAGATATTTATAAGCCTAGTTTTA
>JAUXBW010000164.1 GCA_030619185.1 Methyloprofundus sp. | reverse complement strand
GCAAAATAAGTTTGTCTGGCCTGGCTATGCCAGAGCAGGCGCTGGCGCATGACTAATTGCATAAAGAATAGACAGACTAAACCTATGCACATGCGTGCGGCGACTCCAAAAATAAAGCTGGAACCTTCTGCACTCCACTTTATGGCTAATGGTGTTGTTGCCCATAGCAATACGATAAAAATAAATGACAGAGCAATACGCATTATCTAGAAACCTCAGTTGAGCACGGATTTTGTGGAAAATCTGGGTGCGAAAGACAAGGCACAGCTCGCAGGCAATGGCCGTAGCCCTTGGCAAAAGTTGTAACACAGTATTTCGTGCTCAGGTTTATTCACAAAACCGTGAAGCGGGGAATATGCACCCAATAGGTGACAAGCATTTGAGATCATTAGTGTATTATTCAGCTGCAAATAGTGTTTTATAGCGGTCAACTGCGGTTTCTAGGATTATTGCTTCTCTGCCACGCCGACCTGATACACAGCCAGTACCTTACGTACACTATCCAGTGCGGCACGACTACTTAGGGTGGCACCGGAAATGCCCTGTACTTTTTTTCTAAAACTTACCTCTTCAAGGGGTAAGTTAAACAATTGCGCATACCAACGTGCAGAAGGCTGGTATTCAGGTGGTTCGTGAAAAGCAAGTGTCTCTACTTTAATCAATTCACCTTGTGGGTTTAAAACCACCAGTAAAGTTTCAGGTTTAGTACGTACCTTATGTGTTTCTATCGCTGCATAAGCCAATATTTCATCCGCTTTTTTACCCACATAAAAGGTAAACAAAGCAGAATCAAGTTTAACCCGGGCTAATTCTTGAATTCTCTTAACTTCATCATCCTTAAGAAACAGAGACAGTCGCTCAACTTTAGCTTCAGTGCCAAAAGCAAGCTCCATAGCCTCCTGTTTGCTGTAATAAATTTTGCCATAGGCAGGTACGGCGATTAATAATGACAACAAAACAGTAAATAACAGACGGTGATAATTTAAAAATTTCATATTAACATTAAGATTAGCAAGTTTGTATCCTCTTTATTATGTTTATAAAGACAGGCTAAAGCCACATCCTGCAATAAGTTTATATGTTCTAAAAAATAAAACCAAAGCCAATATTCACTTCGTCAGGTACGGTACCTTCTTTCGCATTTCTATTACGATAGTCTAATTTAATAACAACTTCAGGTATCGGTTTATAGTTAAATCCCACCTGAAATATATCCTGGTCATAAAATAAATCGTCAGCATAGCCATTTGGCGTAGTAGCAATCGTATCAAATTTCTCATAGCGGAAAAAGGGTGCCAGATACTGAGAGGTACCAGAAAAAATAAGCGGCAATATATCATAAGCTACTTCAGCATAAACACCATAATTTGAGCTACCAATGGTTTCGCCTTTCTGTGCGCTTAGTGTTGCTGCATCCCCTATATGTCCCCAGGACCCCAGAACACGGGTCTCAAAACCATAATATTTCCATTCCATATGCGCTTCATAAAGCTGGGTAAATACATTGGCATCTACCTGATCCTGTCCTGAATTACCTAAGTAACTGGATGCCCCAAATATTAAGCCAGGAACTGCAGTAGGCGCATAGTCCAGTCGTCCAACAAAAGCCCAGTCTTCTGCTAATGCTTTCGATCCCTTCTGTCTTCCGCCACGTATTCCTCCAGAGCTGAAACCCTCGGCGTTTAGCCCACTCATAGCATACATAGTATAATTGAAATCAGGTGTAATTTCTCCAAAAAGCCCTCCCCCAATATTACGCCAGGTGCTTGGAATAATGCGCCGCTCTACTTCCGGGCGGTTATTACCAAAATAGAACGGTGGCTCATGTATCAGGTTAACAAATCCCATAGGAGTCAGCATCAAACCTGCACGTACATTAAACAAAGGGTCAATCAAAAAATCCAGTGACATCATTTCTACAGACACCGAACCACTCTTCGATGTGGAAGAGTGCTCAAATTCTAGTTCACTGTTTAGAATAATTGAGTCGTTAAACTTATAGCCGAAATAAAGCACGAAACGCTCGAGATCCGCATTATCATTCTTAGATCCCTTGTCAGCAACAAGTGCCTGATAGTTTATCTCACCATAACCCCCAATAGATAAGCCCTGGTCAACTTGATACACCTTTGAAGCAGCAGGCCCTAGACCATAGGAACTTTTTAGTTCTTTTTCATCAGGTAAAACCAGCGCGGTACGCATGGATTCCACAGCTTCAGTTAAAACATCCGTTTTATGCTGTAATTCGGCTACTTCTTCATCTGTTTTCTGTTGTTGCTCTGCAATCTCAGTCTTCGTCTGTGGTTGCAACGCTTGCACTTCTTTTGCAACAACCGGAGCTTCCTCTCTTGCCTCAATCATTTTCTTCATGGCATCAAGCTGTTCTTGTTGAGCCTCGATAATTTTCCACATTTCATCCAGTGTTTGCGGCCTATCAACTGCGTTTGAAAAACTACTTAGCAGCAAAAGAACGATACCTAAGCTTATCGATTGTTTTGTAATATTCATTGCCTAATTGTATAAAAATATAAAGTAGGCTCAGTATATCTATAGACTAAGGTAAATGCAAACCATTCTCAATAGCGATTGTGTTTTTATAGGGCTTATTGCCTGCACCTAGTTTTTTTACATGAAGTCCTTGTGTTATATAGCTATGTGTTTGGTGCCTGGCGTGGCGTGCTGTTACAGCACTGTGCTGTACTGATAAAGCGACATAGTGCAAATTACTATCACAATTGACTGACTCCTAACGACCCAAACCAGTCATCCAAATAATCTTTTATAGTGCTAAATGGGCAATATCATTAACTAACAATATAGGCTAAATAGTATATTGAAACAGATTAATTCACAAAATTTGTCCTTAAAAATATCGTCAGCTAGTTATTTAAGCATTATTTAGTCCACGGACCATAACACGCACTGCAGTGCGATGAAAACCTTTATTATCAAGCGTCGATTCAATATACTATAGACAAACCACCTGAGTTAATCTTCAGGAGACTTGTCAGTTTCTCAAGGAACAAGAATTTAATTGATAAATACCCACCAGAGGTAGAGGAAAGAATGAGGCATGAATGCCAGATTTATATCTCAGTTGCTGTGATATAACGGCAATCCGGTTAGTAAACTAATAGTTGGAGCAGTTTTGAAAAATAATTATCCATGAGGGAGTTGGTTATCAAGTCACCTAAAACATTATATTTAAACCTCACCCACCGAGTATCCCGTTTTTCAATACACGTGAAACGCCCGATTTATTTCCATGGAACCCTGCCCGTTCTCGTCTGTCTTGCAGTCGGATTCGCTGGGTGCGCGAGATCCCCAACCTGGCAAGCATCTGCTGAAGTTCTCATCACAGATCATACAATCGCTTTGACTTTAAACGACTTCGAAGGCGGAGGAACCTCGAATGACTTCAGTTCCGAAGCTATACCGAGTCTCCCTGCACCCAAGGCATTGCGACCGTGTTGCGCATTCGGAAACAAGCTGAAGGTCAAGCTCGGTGAGATGCCGTTAGCAGGGTTCAGTCTGGACAATATACGAGCCCCTGCTGACCTTGGGCCGCACAAATTCGATAATGGGCTAGTTTCACTTGACCTTTCCGATAATCGTGGCTGGATCGACCTCGAGAACAACGGCCTGGTCTATACGTGCCGTGGTGGGTTCATCGATGTAGCGCACGTGCGCGACAACGCCGACATGACAATATTTCTTGCCGCTGAAGCGGGCCGCAATATGGATGTGGGCGGTGCTTCCACTATACCTGATCAAGGCGGTAAAATTCGCATTGTTTTTCATCCTGTTGCCAAGGAAACTCTGAATGAGTACGGACGTCTCTATCTGGCTGCTCACATCGCACAATGGACTGCATTTCAACTGTCGCTCTGGCACGAGATCGCCACCTGGTATGGCTTCCAATCGTTGGGTGCTTGGCCCGAGAAACTATCGTCTTTTTCGCCTGAAGACCTTTATTCGAATCTGCTCGGGATCAAAATCGCTGGCGCAATCATCACCAGCTTACAGGCACCCAACGACAACACGTACAACCGAAGCATGGATCACTGGATAAAGCGTGTCCTCAACCGATTGCAGGCCGTTTCCAAGGAAGACGGCGTCGAGGCAATAGATAGAGTGGATGGAATCTGGTGGGACTCGCAGCGTCGATTACCGGACTGGCAGATCACTTTACGGCGGCACTTCCTGTCAGAGAGACAGGTTGAGCCCTGGCTCATCTCAGCGGCAGGCGTCACCTTGAATGCCTGCATTACCCCAGGACCCAGGCTTGACCTACTCCTGCCTTCCGCTATCTCGGGAGTGCGCTTTGACGAACTGGTTACGATCGAGATCGACGTGGACGACAAGCTCATCAAAAATGGATTCCCGCTGGCCTTAGTGGACCAGAGAAGCGTCACACAGGCTGATTTTTTCCGCCTAGTGGAGGCGATACGAACCGAAGTGGTTGAGTTGCTGGGATCGCAAGCCGACCGGCCTGAACCTTGAGTGAGAATCAGCAGTCGCCGTTCTTGGGGTGTTCTTTACCCATCGACCACTCTTCAGTCAATAGTGATTGATTTTTCTAGTAGTAACGATACGATATGCTCCGTTAGCATATCAATAGTTTCATACTTTGTTTGGTAATCGGGTAAAAAACGCCCTAAGGGCTGCAGTTCAAGGTGAGAGAAAACCAGGCTTAAAATAGATATTGCCATTAAATAAGCCGGTTGCTGTGGGAATAATTGTGATGACAGTTTTAACAATTCATTAAATTCATCCCTAAAAATATTATCAGCTAATAACTTAAGTCTTACCTCATCTGCAAGCAATAACTCATGCTGCAATAAATTATGAAAATCCTTATCATCAAGCATCACTTTTAATAAAGAATGCACAAACAATCTGAGTTTATCTTTGGGAGGGGCATCAGATTGCCAGATACTTGAAAAAGAAAATGCTTTATTAGAAAAACACTGTTTAACAGCTTCCTGATAAAGGGATTGTTTATCAGGAAAGTAATGATATATCCCTGCTACGCTCAAATTAGCGGCGATTGCTAATTCTCTTATAGAAACCCCGTTATAACCCTTTTTAGCAAAAAGAGAGATCGCTAAAGACAAAATTCTTTCTTTCGTTTTCAATTTAGAACCCCAGATAAGACTAAACTACTATCTGTGACATTGTGTTTAAAGGGCTTGCCAAAATTAGCATGTTCCATTCGTTGGTTTTATCTTAAAAAATAACGCATAAAACACCGGCACAGCAATTAAGGTCAATAGCGTGGCGAAGGCCAGTCCCCCCATAATTGTGACCGCCAAGTCGGAGGCCAAG
>JAUXBW010000093.1 GCA_030619185.1 Methyloprofundus sp. | reverse complement strand
TTAGGGACAATATAAAACCATAGTTTATTGCCCCCTAACTGACCACTATCAGCAAGATTAAAATCTCCCCATAGGGCAACGTCTTTAATCCGTTCTTGTAGAAATTCTCGTTGCTCACGTAAGTCAACCAGCTTATTTTTAACACCTAAAACTTGCTGAACAACCTGATTAAAATTAAATTCCTCAGGCTGCCTGACTTGGTGGCGCTGAGTTTCACATTGCTGCAGATACTTTAATGCAATTAGTGCATCATCAATATCATGTACGGGTAACGCATCGGTTTTTTTTATATCTTTGCCCAGGGAAATAAGGTGAGTTCCTCCCAGGCTTTGTAACTTTTCAAGTACCAATGTTTTTTCTGCAACCAAACCACAGAGAGTGACTTTTTTAAGCGATACAATAGACATTTATCCCTCTATTTTCAATCTAAGGCGTTTTTGTTTAGTACTTTTAGCACGTACAACTCCCGCCCGTTCCATATCAGAAAGATAAATGCGAATCTTGCGTATATCCTGCTGTGCCTTGGGAATTAATACCTTATCAAACAAGTTAACCCGCTGGGTGACTTTTTTCAATGCCTCGGTTAAGCTTGCAACCCGTTGTTGTTCAACTTGTAACTGAATTTTTAATTGCAGCATTTTTTTTAATTGCACGACTAGCTGATCTACCCAGTGTGGTTCTGTAAATAAAGAATATTCCTGTACATCAATCGTCAGTTTCTCAATAACAGGTAAATGTACGCCGACTATGTTTTCCTCTGCCATTTCTAACTTTGATACTTTGACTAAGTTCTGCACATGAATACTCTTATCCGCCAGCATAGGTAACATTTGCGCCGACTTCTGGTAGCACTGGTCAATTTCACGCTCTACTTGCGTTAAGGTTACAAATGCTTTTTTCCGTTCAGCCGCTAACTGTTGTCGCTTTAAGTCCAGTGAGGGTAGAAACTGCTTATAGCGCTTAAGTTTTGCACTTTCCTTACTTAAAGATGCTTTACTATATGCTAGCCTGGCCATTTCACTATCACTCGCTTTCTAACTGCAGGGAACCATCTTGAGGATCTATGACCGTTTTTTTGGCATCTGTCCCTGTCTCTTTAGGGAAATACTTATCAATCAAAGCCTGCTTCATGAGCAACTCATCTGCATCAAAACACTCAGCTAACGTTTGCCAGCATAAATCCAGAGCATCTTCTAAAGGGATAGAGACATCCAGGTGCATAAAGCGCTTTCTAAATAACTCACCAAATTTAATCTGTTTTTCATCAAAACTTGATAAATCAAAGGCCATCGCTTGTTTTTGCTCGGCTTCTACAGCTCCTGAATAAAAACGAATCATGGTATTCATGATTTGCGAATGATCTTCACGAGTCGAAGAACCTATGACATGCTGTTTCAAGCGAGACAAGGAGCCAAAAGGATCAAGCATATTGTCATGCAAATAAAACTGCCCTTCGGTAATATAACCAGTATTATCAGGAACCGGGTGTGTTACATCGCCACCCGGCATCGTGGTGACCGATAAAATAGTGACTGAGCCCGCGCCATCATAATCACAGGCTTTTTCATAGCGGCGTGCCAATTGAGAATACAAATCCCCCATATAGCCCCGATTAGCGGGCACACGCTCCATAGAAATACCCACTTCTTTCATTGCATCAGCATAGGCTGTCATATCAGTTGCTAACACCAGTACACGCTTACCTTCTTCTACAGCAAAGCGTTCAGCGACGGCCAATGCCATATCTAAAACCAATAATCGTTCGACAATGGGATCGGATGCCAGATTACAGAACATAACCGTGCGTGCAAATACCCCTGCTTCTTCAAACTGAGCACGAAAATAATAGTAATCATCAAAGATCAGACCCAAACCTGCAAAGACAACAACATCCGCATCGGCTTGAATACCAATACGTGCCAAAAAGGGATTATAAGGCTCGCCAGATACGGAAAATATAGGGATTTTTTGACTCTCGACCAGACAGTTAAAGACATCAATCATCGGTACATTTGTGCGTATCATTTTGGAAGCCAGTATACGCTTGACAGGATTAACCGACGGACCATCTATTCCCACTTTGGGGTCATGCGCCAAATTAGAGCCGCCGTCCATCGGTTCTCCCAGGCTATTAAATATCCGGCCTAATATATCGGCAGAATAAGTCACTTTCATTGCCGTGCCTAAGAAACGTATAGACGCAGCATTGGAGACCCCCTGAGTTCCCGAGAAAACCTGCAGAGCAATTTCATTACGATCTATCTTGATCACCTGAGCGATTGAGGTACTATATTCATCCTCAACCATTGCCAAATCACCAAAACGGGTCACCGCATCAGAGTTTTCCTCTGTCTCTGCGACACTAACCGTAATGATATTGCCTACGATGGAAAGGATATTATGATGCCTAACCATTTGCCGAATCATACAAAACTCCTGTAGCTATTATTAATGTCGTTTAAATAACTTAGCGAAAGATATAGGGTCAGTCATGGCATCTGCAGCCACAAGCCTGTCCTTACCTGCATTTTTTGCCTTGCATAAAGCTTTCTCTGCTTTGTGCATTAAGCCAGCTTCTACTTTAACAGCTTTTAGCTGATGACCGTTAGAAGGATTATAAATTGAACTACCGATAGAAATAGTCACAGCAACCGAAGCATCTGCCGTGCTGACCACTAGATCTTTCACCTTTAGTCTGATGCGTTGCGCAATATCTTGCGCCTGCTCTTGTCCAATATTTGCTAGTAAGGCAATAAACTTTGCGCCTGTATAACGCACTAAAACATCATTATTACGTAGTTGCTCGCGAATAATTGCTGCGACAGCAATTAAAACCTGATCACCCACTTGATGGCCATAGTGACTATTCACTTTTTTAAACTCGTCTATGTCCAGAATTAAGCAGGACAATGGCTCAAAACTGCGCTGAATTCTGGCTATTTCTTCGCCTAATCGTTGCTCAAGAAAATGCCGGTTATTAACGCCTGTCAGAGTATCAATCAGACTACTGCGATGCATTAATTCAAAATTCAAATGATTTTCCAGGCATATACCGACAACAGCCGCCATATGCTCAATAAAATCGGTTGCCATGCTATCAACAAAACGATGTGAATCGAGACTGCCCATACTGAGGGTACCTAAACATTTCCCTCTGCGCATTAATGGAATAACCGCCACACTCGCCGGTTTACGTTTACCATAGGCAAAAAATTCAGCACATTTTGTAGTTTTGTATGCACCTAAATAAGGTGCCACCGAATGCCCGAACTTCGTCTGCAGCAGTTCATCATCCGGTAAAAGGATTAATTGTGGATTTTTACGATCATCAAACCCCCCTTCTGATAAATATTTTTTTAACTCACCTTTTGCATCTACCAAACAAAACCCCATATAATCAAGGTCAAAAAATTCCTGTGCATGCAAAACATATTCCAGCATTTCAGTGAGTGAATTGAGATTGAATAACTCCCTTTCAAATAGTTGAAATAGCTGTAATGTCGTGCTGTTGGCATGAACACGGTCTAACATGCCATCCAGATGGCTTTGTAACTCAGTTAAATCCGTTGTCAGGTCATCTTCCAAAATATTATCTCAATAATAAAAAGCTATAAACGTAAGATTAGCAGTTTCAGAAAAAAAACGTAACTATTTATCACATGACAGAATCAATCGACCAGCAAATAGCCACACTGCGCCAACAACTACAAGCACATAACTACTCATACTACACGCTGGACGCACCGACAATTACCGATGCGGAATATGATCGGCAAATAAAAACATTACGCGAACTAGAGCAACAGTATCCCCAATATGCCTCTACTGCATCCCCTAGCCAGTCAGTCGGTGGTCCAGTATTAGATTCCTTTAGTAAAATAGAACATGAATTGCCCATGCTATCATTGGGTAATGTTTATTCAGAAAATGAGCTACATGAATTTATAGAACGCATCCAGAATCGTTTGAAAAACACACAGGAACTCACCTTTTGTGTTGAACCTAAATTAGATGGACTTGCTATCAGCCTATTATATGAACAGGGCAAACTAGTCAGGGCAGCCACTCGCGGAGATGGCAGCATAGGCGAAGATGTCACGCATAATGTTAAAACCATTAAAAATATCCCCCATGCCCTACAGGGCAACAATATCCCTGTGCGACTCGAAGTGCGTGGCGAAGTGGTCATGCCTATCGCTGATTTCCATGCCTTTAACCAGCAAGCGATAGCCAATGATACGAAAGGCTTTGTCAATCCACGCAATGCCGCTGCCGGAAGCCTGCGCCAGCTTGATTCTAATATCACGGCACAAAGACCGCTTGCCTTTTATAGCTATGGAATTGGGATTATTGATCAAGGGAGTCTGGCAGACAGTCACTATCAACGACTGCAACAACTGCAGCAATGGGGTCTGCCAATCACTTATGAAATAACACGCGAAACGGGTGCCAAAGGCTGCATGACGGCTTATACACAACTCCTGGCAAAACGCTCAGAGCTCAACTACGAAATTGATGGCATTGTTTATAAAGTAGATGGTATAGCGTTACAAGAACAATTGGGCTTTGTGGCTCGCGCGCCCCGCTGGGCAACCGCGCATAAATTTCCTGCCCAGGAAGAACAAACCCAATTACTTGATGTAGAGTTTCAAGTGGGTAGAACTGGGGCAATTACACCGGTTGCAATTTTAAAGCCTGTATTTGTTGGTGGTGTCACTGTGAGCCGTGCCAGTTTACATAATGCCGATGAAATTAATCGCCTGGATCTAAAAATAGGTAATACTGTGATTATCAGGCGTGCTGCCGATGTCATTCCTCAAGTGGTAAAAAGCCTGCCTGGTGCACAGCCACAGCGAGACATTATTTTTCCAGTGACTTGTCCTGTTTGTGACTCAGAAATTGAACGTATCGAAGGAGAGGCCATAGCACGTTGTACGGGCGGTTTATATTGTGCTGCCCAGCGTAAACAAGCAATAAAATATTTTGCCTCACGCAAAGCGATGAATATTGATGGCTTAGGTGTCAAAGTAGTCGAGCAACTGGTAGATGAACAGCTGATTAATAACCCTGCAGATTTATTTACCTTGCAAGCTGACCAGCTGATTCCACTGGAACGCATGGCCGCTAAAAAAGTAGCAAATCTGCTGAGTGCGATACAGCAATGCAAACAAACCACACTGGCTAAATTTATCCTGGCACTGGGTATTCGAGAAGTAGGAGATGCCACCGCCAAGAACCTGGCCGAACATTTTCTCACGCTGGACGCAATACAAAATGCCGATATAGCAGCACTGGAACAAGTGGATGATGTAGGGGAAATCGTTGCCAGGCACATCGTCACATTTTTCCGCCAGGTACATAATCAGGAAGTTATTCAGGCACTATTAGCGGCTGGGATTCACTGGCCTGAAGTTCAGGCTAAGGAAAAACATCAACTCCCCCTTGCCGGTAAAACCTATGTATTAACGGGCACCTTGACAAAAATGGATAGAAACGAGGCAAAACAGGCCTTACAAGCCCTAGGTGCAAAAGTTTCCGGGAGTGTATCGAAAAAAACAGATTATGTTGTCGCGGGTGAGTCTGCTGGGTCAAAATTAACTAAGGCACAGGACTTAGGGATTACAATTTTAACTGAAGATGAATTGCTCAGCCTGTTAGACCTAAATCACCCGTAGCCCGTATAAATCTAAAAAATCAGTTGCCCACAGTTTCTAGCACAAACTATTGATTCCATGTTCAACTGATTTTTTTAGAATGAAGCCATCGCGTAACGGTAGATTAAAGTACGTTTTTTCTGCCCAGGATAATAGTGGCGGGTTAAACCTTATGAAATCTATCCTTAGATTTCCTATACAATATCGGACAATTATTTCTTTCCAGCTCCCTTAGTGGCCGAAACCAGCCATTCAATATAAGATTTAATTATGTATAACAATAAAAATATGTCATATTAAATCTGAGCAAATACTTCACATATCAACACACTTTCAGAGGGGCTTGCCTTGAAAGACATTTGTTTTACCGCTTTTAAAGAATCTATCGCTGCCTATCGTCTGCCTAAGAGATTTACCTTTCCCTTTTATTACCAGCCACACCCTTTATGCTTATTAGCGACAAAAGAGCTACAAAACCACCTGCAAACACAGCAATATTGGCAGCATAATTTTGGCATTACAGAAAATAAAGAAACGGCAATTGGGAAAATGTTTGGCGTTCTACTGGTACAAAATAAGCACAATGAAATTGGATATTTAGCCGCTTTTTCAGGGAAATTAGCCGGCAAAAACCACCTGCCCGGTTTTGTCCCGCCCGTCTTTGACATGTTAGCTGAAAATGGATTTTTTATGGCGGGACAGGTTGAGATCAACCAAATCAGTGAACAGATTAAACGATTAGAGGGTAACCCGCAGATTTTAGAGCTTGAAACAAACTTACAAACTGAAATCCATACGGCTAGGCAACAGATCAAAAAACATAGAGATAGCATGATTGAGGGGCGTAAAACCAGAAAAGCACAGAGAACTGCAGCCGAAATAGAATGCCATGATAATAATTATCTACTGCTTAAAGAGCAATTAAGCAAACAAAGCATTAAACAAAAACTCCAGTTAAGAGACTTAACTCTTTATTGGGATGATAGAGTTCAAATAGCACAAGAAAATCTAAAACTGTTGACTGCTGAGCTCAATGGACTTAAAAAACAACGCAAGGACTTATCAGCCTCATTACAGCAGAAGCTTTTTGCTCAATACCAATTTCTGAATGCTAAAGGGTGTTACAAAAGCCTCTGTGATATATTTAAAGAAACACCTCGGCTTACGCCTCCTGCAGCCGCAGGCGAATGCGCCGCACCCAAATTATTGCACTATGCATTTAAATCAGGGCTGAAACCTTTGGCGATGGCAGAATTCTGGTGGGGAGCATCACCTAAATCAGCGATTAGAAAACATCTAAATTTCTATGCCGCCTGCCAAGGGAAGTGTCAGCCTATTTTAGGGCATATGCTTGAAGGGATTGATATTGATGAAAACCCTTTATTGACTAACCCGGCTCAGGGAAAGACTATCAATATTATTTACCAGGACGATGTCATGCTAGTGATCAATAAACCAGCAGAGTTTTTATCCGTACCAGGAAAAAGCATACAGGACTCGGTTTACCTACGCATAAAACAAAGCTACCCCGGAGCAACAGGGCCTTTAATCGTACACCGTCTAGATATGCCAACCTCAGGACTCATGTTGATTGCCTTATGCACAGCAGCACATAAAAAACTGCAAAAACAGTTCATAAAGCGCACTATAAAAAAACGCTATCTTGCCTTATTGGACGGTTTAATAAAAGACGATCAAGGCATGATAGATTTACCCTTACGTGTAGACCTGGATGACCGACCTCGACAGCTAGTCTGTTATGAGCACGGCAAACCAGCCAAAACACGCTGGGAAGTGATACAGCGAACAAACCAGAAAACCCGAGTTTACTTCTATCCAATTAGCGGACGTACACACCAATTGCGTGTTCATTCAGCCCATATATCAGGTTTAAATACCCCCATTATCGGCGATGACCTTTATGGCAACAGGGCAAACCGCTTACATCTACACGCCGAGTATATAGAGTTTAAGCACCCAGTTACAGATAAGTTAATGAATTTCCAAGTGGAAGCCGAGTTTTGAATACCTACGGCTAAACATTGATGTTGTACGCCACTGGTAGTGCAACAATTTTTCTTTAATCGTAGGTTGAGTTGCGTTATCCCGCTTCACTTAATAATGCAGACTTTAGTCCACCCTATATTGAGAGCCGCTTTTCCAGTTTTACCACCACCTGCCGCATCTTAAGCAGCGAATCAGGATTAAGTGAAATTGAACTAATACCATTTTCTACCAAAAACTCAGTGATCTCCGGGTAATCAGAAGGAGCCTGACCACAGATGCCAATATATTTACCTTCTTTTTTACAGGCATCAATCGCCATTTTCAACATACGTTTAACCGCTTCATTACGCTCATCGAATATATGTGCAACCAACGTGCTATCCCTATCTACTCCCAGAGTCAGCTGAGTCAAATCATTAGAGCCAATACTATACCCGTCAAATACCTTTAAAAATTCATCAGCGAAAATCACATTGCTGGGAATTTCACACATAGCATAGATCTCCAGGTCATTTTGACCTTGAACCAGCCCCATTTCATTCATAATGGCAATCACCCGACGGCCCTCATCTGGCGTTCTGACAAAGGGGATCATCAGCTTAACATTGGTCAAGCCCATATGATCACGTACTTTTTTAAGTGCCATGCATTCCCATTTAAACGCCTCTTTATAAGCATCTGAATAATAACGGCTTGCACCACGAAAAC
>JAUXBW010000166.1 GCA_030619185.1 Methyloprofundus sp. | reverse complement strand
CACGGAATAACTTAAGCAACTCGCTTGTCTTTTTATCCGTCTTCTTTGTTATAGAAAGAGTTACGTAGCTGGCTATGCGCCGTGTCTACGCCTCGAATACGAATAAAAACACTGCGCCAGTTGCTCAACTTATTCCGTGCGCGCTCCTAAACAATCAAAATAAATAGGGTAGATTAATGCATTTCAAACTGATTATTGCTTTTGTAGAAGATGATAAAACCGACCTGGTTCTGGAAACCTCTCGTGAATATGGTGCAACTGGCTCCACGGTAATAAATAATGCGCGCGGGGAAGGCCTTGAAGCATCAAAAACCTTTTTTGGTCTAACCCTGGAATCACAGCGAGATGTGCTATTGTTTCTGGTAGAAGAACACCTGAGTCGCACGATTTTAGAAGCCATTTCTAAAGTGGCCGAGTTTGACTCCAAGCCTGGTACCGGGATTGCCTTTCAGATTGATGTTGAAGATGCCATCGGCGTTATGCATCAGGTCGAAAAACTAACCCCAATTGTTGAGGAAAAGCTATGAGTAAAAGAGTGATAACAAGAGTACGCGATGTGATGAAAACAGATTTTGCCAGCATAGATGGAAGTTCGACCATTAGCGAAGCATTACAGGTCATGAAAGCCCAAAAAACCTCCACGCTGGTAGTGAATAAACGTCATGATGATGATGAATACGGTCTAGTGACCTCTGGTGATATAGCTCGGCATGTACTCGCAAAAGATAAAGCCCCTGAGCGCGTTAATGTTTATGAGATCATGTTAAAGCCGGTTATTTCAGTGCAACCTGATATGGACATTCGTCATTGTTCACGCTTATTTGCCCATTATGATCTAGTGCGTGCTCCAGTACTAGAGGGTCGCGAAGTGATTGGTACCGTTAGTCCAAATGCACTGGTATTAGAAGGTTTGTACAGAACGATAGAACCTAGTACAGCACCCGGCAAATAAAACTAATGATTGGTATTCCCCAAAGAGCAGTGGTTGGATTCATTTTGACGCTTGAGAATATAGCTTTTAACCTTTATTTCAACAATATTTGAATCCTCTGTCTGCGACAGAAGCTTGTAGGGTTTTGTACAAACTGGGCACAACGTATCTTCAGCAGCAATATCATGCTCTTCATCAAGCACCGGTAAATCAGGGCGGTGCGTCCGTCCATGTCCCTTGCTACCTTTTTGCTGACCACGAGGGCGGGGGCTTTCCATAGACACCTTTATACAGAATTTAGAATGATGTGTTCCGTACTATTTTTATTTATTGCTGTACAGATGAGTTAATCGAATCTTTACTTTTTTGAAATTTCAACTTATTGATTTGTATAAAATACATCACTAATAGTCACGAAGATGGGTTAATACACTACTGGTAGCGACATTACTGGCTTACCCTTTGAAGTTACAATGAGAACAAGGCGAAGGTCGCGATTAACAGCAAGCTATTGGCAAGATTTTCAACGAAGGTATCGAGTATTATAGATGCGCAGGTGCCAGTCAATAATTAAGGGGCCCTACAGTCAGATCTATTTGTATATTATCAATCAAACGTGTTTTTCCAAGCCGCGCTGCAACCAGAATAATTAACTGCTTATCTCCGTCTGTTGCTGCCTGCAAATCATGCCTCCTACAAATAGAGAAATAATCCGGCTCAAATCCTTGCCCGGTTAATAACTGCAGATAGTATCGTTCTATTTCAATAAATCTTTTGTGCTGCTCTAAAACCGCCTGCTTTGCCTGACAAAGTGCCTGATATAATTGCACAGCCTGTTGTCGTTCTGCCTCGCTCAAATAAGTATTACGTGAACTCATTGCCAGACCATCTAATTCCCGGAAAGTGGGTACTGCAACAACCTCTACCGGGACATTCAAATCAGCCACCATCGTGCGAATAACCATCAGTTGCTGAAAATCTTTTTCTCCAAAAAAAACTTTATCTGGCTGAACTATGTTAAACAACTTACATACAATCGTCGCTACACCATCAAAATGTCCAGGCCGTGCAGCACCACAATAATTGTCTGATACCTGACTAACACTTACTTTAGTTAGTATGTCATCAGGGTACATTTCTTCCACAGCAGGCACATAAGCGACATCAACGGCTAAGGCCTGTAACTTATCTATGTCAGCTTCTTCGGTACGCGGATAGTTAGCATAATCCCCCTGTTCATCAAATTGTGTCGGGTTAACAAACATACTGACAACAACCCGGTCTGCCTGTGTTTTCGCAGCATTCACCAGCTGTAGATGCCCGGCATGTAAATTACCCATCGTTGGCACGAATGCAATACTCTCCCCGGCCATTCGGTACTGTTTAATCAGTATGCGTAAGTGCTTAATATCCTGATGGAAGATCACCTTAAAAGCTGTGCTCTTGCGCTGGAAATGTCTGATCTTTTACTTCTGCCACATAGGCCTGAACTGCTTCCCTGACAGTGCCCGTCTGTTGCATATAATCTTTACTAAAGCGTGGTTTTTTACCTAGGTTGAGACCTAACATATCGTACACAACCAGGATCTGCCCATCACAATGTATGCCCGCTCCAATACCTATCACGGGTATCGACAGCTGTTCAGTAATTTTTCGGGCTAGTGCTTCAGGAACACACTCCATTATTAACATTTGCGCACCAGCCTGTTCAACTTTCATAGCATCTGCCAGTATTTTTGCCGCTTGTTTTTCATCTTTCCCTTGTACGGCATATTTACCTAATTGATAAATAGCCTGGGGCAAGAGCCCTAAATGTGCACAAACGGGAATACCCTGCTGCACCATAAATTGAATCGCCTCAATTTTAGCGCCTTCCAGCTTTACCATTTGCGCCCCACCCTGTTGAATTAGCATGGCTGCATTTTTGGCCGCCTGCTTTGGTGTTGCACTACTCATAAAGGGCAAGTCAGCAATGATAAATGCCCGCTGGTTGCCCCGATTAACCAGCTGAGTATGATAAAGCATATCCTGCACACTGACAGGCAAAGTACTGGGGTGCCCTTGTACCACCATACCCAAAGAATCACCCACCAGAATGACATCAATGCCCGCCTGATCTAATAGTGCCGCAAAGCTAGCGTCATAGGCCGTTAAACTGCTTATTTTTTGTCCAGCGTGTTTCATTTGCTGTAAATCGGCTATGTTTTTTACTTTAGCCGGGAGGTTTATTAGGTTTTGGTTCATTAATCTAATCTCTCTAAACCATCTAAAGGGCAAGACACAAGCAACTTGCTTAACCGTCCTAAGCCTGGCACTACCAGCTTGGGCGCAATTTCTTGCAAGGGATATAAAACAAAGGCACGTTTAGCTAGCCCATAATGTGGCACACACAGATCTGGCTGATCAATCATTTGCTGACCGTAGAGTAAAATATCTAGATCAAGAGTTCTTGCTCCCCAGCGTTCATCTTTGCGTTCACGCCCATGATCTAGTTCTATTTGCTGTAAACAACGCAGTAGAGCTAACGCAGATAAATCTGTATTAATCGCCATGACTGCATTGACATAATCTGGCTGGTCTTGCGGACCCATCGGAGGGCTACGATATAAACTGGAAAAGGCTTGCTCACAAACGCCTACTAAACTATTAATAGCAACTCTGGCCGTATTAATTTGTGCTTTGGGAGTTGATAAATTACTACCTAAACCAATATAAACGAGAGCTTTAGTCATGCTGCTGTTTTTTTACAGCTGGCTTACGCCTGCGTCTACGTTTACCTGTTGAGCTTTTATGTAGACGGTCAAGCATTTTCTTCTGTTCTTTTTCAGAAACAGTTTGAAACTCTGTCCACCAGGTTGCTAATTCTGGAGCCTCTTCACCAGTTTCTACACGTAACAGCATAAAGTCATAAGCTGCTCTAAATTTTGGGTGCCCCAGCAAGCGATAGGCTCGCGTCCCACCACGATTACTAAAACGCACTTGCAATCCCCATACATCACGCATTGCCATCCCTATATACTTAGGAAATGCGGTGCTTTTTACCTGCTGTGAAATAATCTGACTGGCCGCCTGCTGAAAGCCAACTGACTCAGGCAGGCCTGCCTCCACATTGAGCTTAGCCTGTTTTTTAACCGCATCCCATAAAAACGTAGAGATAAGAAAAAATGGCGCAATACTTTTACCTTCGGCAATACGCTTATCCGTATTTTCCAGAGCCCTGGCAATAAGAAGTTTAGGAAAACCATTCTCTTCATTGCTTAAACTTTGTTCAGCAATCGGGTATAAATGAGCAAATAAACCATAATGACGTAGCATTTCAAATGTTTCTACTGCATAGCCAGATAAAAATAATTTTAGGGTTTCGTCTTGCAACCTAGCAGCCGGAATGTTCGCTAACAACTCAGCCAATTGAAAAATAGGTTTTTCACATTCAGGATTAATTGAAAAGCTCAGTTTTACAGCAAAACGTACCAGTCTAATCATGCGTACCGGATCTTCGCGGTAGCGCGTTTCAGGATCACCAATAAGGCGCATCACTCCGGCACGATGATCCTCCATACCCCCCACATAATCAACAATGGAAAAGTCCTTGATATTGTAATAAAGCGCATTAACGGTAAAATCCCGACGCACCACATCTTCTTCTAAAGTACCGTAATTATTATCACGTAATAGGCGGCCATCCTGATCTTTTTTCTGTAAGTCTTGCACCCCTTCGCTCGGGCCGCGAAATGTAGCAACCTCAATAATTTCCCGACCAAAAAAAACATGTGCCAGACGAAACCGTCTACCTATCAGGCGACAATTACGAAAAGCTTGTTTTACTTGTTCAGGGCTCGCATTAGTCGCGACATCGAAATCCTTTGGCTCACGCCCTAACAACAAATCTCTCACACAGCCACCCACCAAATAAGCATCATAACCTTCATTTTTCAGACGATACAAAACTTTGAGGGCGTTACTACTGATCTGGTTACGCGAAATATTATGTTCTGAGCGAGTATAAATTCTCGGCTCTAAAGCTGACTTTTTTTCTGACACAGGCGTGACCGCAGCATTTTGCTGATTCATTCCTTGCGATTTATTTATTATTTTTTTAAAAAAACTTAAAATTTTTCTCTTCCTTTATTATCTTGACATAGTTGCATTACGGTAACCGTTCAGTCCCCTCCTTAGCAAGGAGGGGACTGAGGGGGAATTAATTAAAAATCCTTCCCTAACACCTTGTTCAAAGAGGAACTCTGAACACAGACATTCATCTATCATTAAAATATAACAAATGACGACTACCATCCAAAAACATTAACCTATCATAAGTATCACCTTAATATCAATGACTTAACTAATAGACACCAATGTT